>PWFW01000074.1 GCA_003554225.1 Halanaerobiaceae bacterium
TCGCTCCTGCTGGCACCGGTGGTAAAACCGGACAGCAGGGAGAGGAGGGTTTATCTGCCGGGTACGGGCTGGTATGATTTCTGGAGCGGCAATTATTATCAGGGAAGTGAAAGTTATTTAATGGCAGCCCCGCTGGAGAAGATGCCAATTTTTGTGGCAGAAAACTCACTGCTGCTGACCACCGATGAAGATCAACTCCACACTGGAGAAGGTTTTTCTGAACTGGTGTTAAATATTTATCCCGGCCGGGGGGAGAAGAGCTCTTTCGGCAGTATCTATGAAGATGATGGTATCAGCTTTGCCTATCAGGAGGGAGAGTATAATCTCTTTAAATATCAGCTAATATCGGCCGAGGACAGCCTGAAACTGGAACTGGAAAGGGAAAAGCATAACTATTCCGATGGAATACAGCACTGTAAAATCAGGCTGGCAGGGCTGGAAGCAGCCCCTCAGACCGTTGAATTAAATGGAAAAGAAGTTAAAGATAATTATAAGTACCAGGCCGGAGAGTTAGAACTTGTCCTCTCAGAGCTGGATCAGGCTGAACTTCTGGTGAAATATTAATAATTATTCCTGCTTGACAAAAAAATTTCCAGGTGTTATTATGTTTTCAAGTAAATTTTTTCATTCTACTTAAAGATTATTTAGATTATTCTAGAACAAAATTGGTTTTAATAATAGACAAAGCCCCGGATAAATATCCGTATGTTGAGAGGGCAAAGAAGGTTTTAAGATATTTGCCTGATACTGGATAATTTTCTGGAATGCAGGATAGAAAATGACCGGCTGTAAAACCGGTTATAAATAAAAGAGAAGGAGGCAAAATTATGTCAAAGTATCAAATTAAAACGCTGCAGGATCCAGCTGACAAGACCGCTCTGGAGAAGAAACATGTCCCCTATTTTGTTGAGGTGCCGGACAAGGTCAAAAAAGGTGAGTATTTTAAGGTGACAATCAGGATGGGCAAAGAAATCGATCATCCAATGGAAGAGGGTCATTTTATCCAGTATGTAGCTCTCTATGCCGATTATTTCCAGCTAGCCCGGGCCGATTTTAACCCAGAAGCCAAGGCAGAGGTAACCTTTAATGTCAAACTGGAAGAGCCCGCCACTTTAAGAGCCTTTGAAAGCTGCAATCTTCATGGCCAGTGGGAATCCAGACATGAAATAACTGTAGAATAAAAATTTTTTAGATTTAATTTACAGCAGGTACCATTTTTTGGCAGAAGCCTGCATGATTAACTGCCCCGGTCTGGTTATCAGGCTCGGGGCTATTTTTGTCTCGGGGTAAAATATTCAGGAATTTTTACTCAAAAAGATGACCGGCCTGGAGTAAAGGGTTTTGCCTGGAAAAATTCTTAAAATTTCAAGGGGGAAGAACTTGAAAGAAAAAAGAAGTATTATTGATAAAAAGTCAGATTACGGCTATCTGGTAGCTCTGGGAGGAGCTAACCTTGATATTAAAGGTTATCCTGACAGGTGCTTTATCCCGGGAACCTCAAATCCCGGCCGAATTTTTAGCACTCCCGGGGGAGTTGCTCGAAATACGGCAGCCAATCTGGCCGAATTAAACGCCCGGGTTTACCTGATTACGGCAGTTGGTCAGGATTTTTACGGAGAAATGATTCTTAAGAAAACAGGAGATAGCGGGGTTAATCTGGAATATATTATAAAGTCCGGCAGATATCAAACAGGCACCTATCTGGCGGTGCTGGATAATCAGGGGGAGCTTCAAGCTGCTGTGGCAGATATGGAGATAATCCGGGAAATAGTACCGGAGAGCCTGCAAGATATTTCCAGTCTCTTCAGTCAGTCTGACTATATTTTTGCCGATACCAATCTGACAGTTCCTGTGTTGGAATGGCTGCTAACTGCCGATTTTGACGTCCCGATAATTGCAGATCCCGTTTCTCGAGAGAAAGCCGGTAAAATTAAAGACTTAATCGGAAAAATAGCCTATCTAACTCCTAATCTGGAAGAATATTTTTATCTCTACGGCCTGGATCAGGAACTGAAACTGGAGAGCTTCCTTAAAAATAATACCAGGGGAGAACCTGTCACCAGAGGGAGTGCTGAGAGAATAAAAGAAATTATCACCAGCAGCAGAAAAAGTTTAACACCCGGGACCGAAGTTCTGGTAAGCCTGGGTCCTGCCGGAGTGATCTACGCAGGGTCCGGGCAGGATTTTTATCAACCCTCTCCGGGAGACGGGGGAAGAGAAGTAATTGAAACCACTGGAGCAGGCGATGCCCTAACAGCCGGCTTTATCCGGGGGCTGCAGCTGGGATTTGAGCCGGAAAAGGCTGCAGCTCTGGGCCAGCAGGCTGCTCTGCTTACCATTCAGTCCCGGGAGACGGTGGTAGATAATCTGGCCAAGCGGCTGGCTGGGGACTGGGAATCAGAAAGTGAGGGATTTTAAGTGAAATCTTTAATCATAGCTGACAGGATTCAGCAGGCAAAATATGACAGGCGGCCGGTGGTTGCCTTAGAATCCACGGTAATCACTCACGGGATGCCCTTTCCCGAGAATATTGAAACCGCCTTCGAGGTTGAAGAATTGATCGAAAAGGAGGGGGCTGTGCCGGCGACGATAGCAGTTCTGGGGGGGAAAATCAAGGTGGGACTTTCCCGGGAGGAAATTAGGGATCTGGCTGATAGAGAGGATGTTGAAAAGATCAGCCGCCGCGACATCCCCTGGGCTGTAGCTGCTGGGCTTTATGGATCTACCACAGTAGCTGCCACAATGATTGCTGCTCATCGGGCCAGTATCAGGTTTTTTGTTACCGGAGGGATTGGCGGGGTCCATCGCGGAGGAGAAAACAGCTTTGATATCTCTGCTGATCTAACTGAGCTGGGCAGGACACCTGTGACTGTCATCTCAGCAGGTGCTAAAGCTATCCTTAATCTGGAATTGACCCTGGAAAAGCTGGAGACTGAAGGAGTTCCGGTGCTGGGCTTCCAGACCGATGAATTTCCAGCCTTCTATTCCCGAAAAAGCGGATTGAAGCTGAAAATCCGGGTTGATATACCTCAAGATATTGCTGAGATTGTAAGGGCCAGAGATGAGCTTGAACTGGAAAACGCAATCCTGGTTGCCAACCCAATTTCCCGGGAGGCAGAGATACCGCTGGCTGAAATTGAGCCTGAGATAAAGAAGGCAGTGGCTGAAGCCCGGGATGAAGATATTTCGGGTTTTGCTCTGACACCCTTTCTGCTGGATAGAATTAAAAAAATATCCTCCGGACAGAGCTTGAAGGTTAATATAGAACTGTTAAAAAGTAATGCCAGGCTGGGAGCCAGGACCGCTGTAGCCCATCATAATCTGGAGATTATGGGCGATTGAATTCCAGGATGATATAGAAGTATGACAGATTTTTGCTGTCCTTTTACTGTTGCTATTTGGCTGACAGCCATTAAAAATAACTCCTTTGCATTTCTTACTTTTTCATTTCTTATAATTTTTGAGGTGGTGAAAGTTTAACCATGACGATAAATAATAATCCTGAAAATAAGCAGGCAGAACCCGGTAGAAAAATTACTCTGGATGTTAATAACATGTTTGCAGCAAGGCTGGGTGAAGAACAGGGAATTAGAAAATCACAGGTTGCGGAATTAAAGCCCCGGGCCCGGGAGGTCCATTACAGGATCCAGGAGCAGAAGCCCGGTTTTGCCAGATTACCCTACCGCCAGGACAAAGTGGTTTCCAGAATTAGAGAAATGGCCGATGAAAGAGCAGGAGATTATGATAACTTTGTTGTGCTTGGTATTGGAGGCTCGGCCCTGGGTAATATTGCTCTTCAGACAGCATTAAATGATCCCTATTATAATTTGAATACTGGTTCAAGAGAGGGTTACCCCCGGCTTTTTGTGCCGGATAATGTCGATCCAGAAAGGTTTGCTGCCCTGCTTGATTTACTTGATCTGGAAAGGACAGTATTTAATGTGATCTCAAAATCAGGCAGCACGGCAGAAACTATGAGCCTCTATCTGCTTGCCCGGGAGGCGGTGGCAGAAGAGGTTGGTCAGGAGAGAGTAGCCGAGCATTTTATTGCCACCACCAGCAGGGATTCAGGTTATCTGATTGAAATTGCTGAGCGGGAAGGTTATCCCTCTTTCAGTATTCCCGATGATGTGGGGGGGCGTTTCTCGGTGCTAACTCCGGTCGGCCTGCTCTCGGCCGCTTTTACCGGGGTCAATATTTCTGAACTGCTGGCCGGGGCGGCAGAAATGGCCGAACGCTGCCGGATGGAAGATATCTGGGAAAATCCAGCCTATCTTCATGGTGCTCTGCAGTATCTTGCCTATCAAGAGGGTAAAATTATGTCGGTAATGATGCCCTACAGCCATGCCCTTAAGGATCTGGCTGACTGGTATCGCCAGCTCTGGGCTGAGTCACTGGGAAAGGAAGTCAACCGCAGGGGAGAGCGGGTTAATGTAGGACCCACCCCTATCAAGGCTCTGGGAGCCACCGATCAGCATTCCCAGGTTCAGCTCTATATGGAAGGGCCCTATGATAAGATAATCACCTTTATTGAAGTAGAAAATTATCGGAGAAACCTTGAGATGCCTGAGCTTTATCGGGATCTCGATGGGCTTAACTATCTGGGAGGTCACTCGCTGGCCAGACTGCTCAATACCGAGAAACAGGCTACCGAAAGAGCCCTGACTAAAAGGGGGCGGGCCAATGCTACAATTAAAGTCTCTGAAGTATCAGCTTTCACCCTGGGTCAGCTCTTCTATCTGCTGGAGATGGAGACAGCCTTTGTAGGCGAACTTTTTGATATCAATACCTACAATCAGCCCGGAGTCGAGCTGGGAAAGAATTATACCTACGGGATTCTGGGCCGGGAAGGTTATCAGGATAAAAAATCAGAATTTAAAGACTGGTCAGATCCTGATCCGGAGCTGATATTATAATATAAAATTTTTATCAGAATTAACTCAATGCCGGCTGACTTGAATTATTGGCAGGGGTCAATAATTTTGCTGGTCGTTAACCGGTGATTACAGAAAAAATAACCTGCAGGGATTTTTTCAGGCAGCTATCAGGGGGTGAAAATTTATTGAGTTCAGCTAATTTATTTGAAAGATTTGAACGGGAGGGCGAGGTACTTTATGGCCGCAATATTTTTACCAAAAAGCAGCCCCGTTCCCGGGTCCTCAATGAGATAAAGCAGGAAGTGGAGAAGGTGCTGGATAAATATCCTGCCGATCCTGAAAATGTTCTGGTTGATTTTGTTGAGCTTGATAAATCCGATCAGGGATATTATCTGCTCTGCCGGGACAGAGACTGGCAGCAGCAGGCCGGGGATTTGCCTGAGAAACTGGAGCCAGAAACAGTGCTGGATTGGTGGCAGCAGCTGGTGAAGACGCTGGACTACATCAGGGCTGCAGAACTGGACTGGAGATTTATTACTCTGGATCAGCTGAGATTTTCCTCTGCCAGTTCTGGTTATCAAAAATCAGCAGTGAGACTGCTGCCACCGGAACTTTCTGAAATTTTACTAAAATATGGGGATGCTGAAGTGCAGATGGCTGAGGAATATTTCCGTCCTCCGGAACTGATTGAAGGGGGTATGGCTGCAGGCGAAAAATCACTGGTTTTTTCTCTGGGGGTGATAATCTATTATTTCCTGACCGGCAGCCCTCCCTTTCAGGGTAGGGATAAATCCGAAGTTGTGGACAGAATTATCACTGACAGCCGATTACCGCTGCGAAATTTAAGTCCGGAAATTGTCCCGGCTCTGGGAGAGCTGGTGGATAGCTGTCTGGCTTCCAGGCCAGAGGACCGGCCGGGAATCGCTGAGCTTCAGGAAAAAATAGAGGCCCTTTCCGGACGAAGGTTGAAACTTAATCCTGGAGATTACAGGCAGGAGAGCGGCAAGTTTGAGCGCCGGATTAAATTATTCAATCTCAAGCAGTCTCTCAAGCTTAATGTGAAAAGACGCTGGCATCTGCTGCTGCTGGCTGCTGTTATAATTATCATGATTCCCCTGATGTTTTTTTCGACCGGTGTTGAAGAGCAGATAACCTCTTCCCACTCTGCTGAGGAAGTTACCCGGTATTTTTATCAGTCTATCAATGATAAGAATTTAACCCTATTGGATGATACCGCAGTTGTGGATCTGGGTCGTCTGAGAAGGATGGTATCAGAGTCTTATGTTATGGAGACTGTCCGTCAGTTTTATGAGATGCAGGTGCCGGAGGAGACAGATGATGAGCTGACAGCAGATGAACCTGATGGTGAAGAATTTGCGACTCTTTTTGGGGTAGAAGATCTGGAGCTGGAACTTGAGCAGGAAAGGGAGGATGAGTTGATTTTTCGGGCAGATTATCAATTTTTTTTCAATACGGAAGAAGGCAAAATAGAGCTGGAAGCCCGGGATTATCTCAGGCTCAATATCATTAATGAACGCTGGCAGATCACCGGAATATCAGGGTTTATGAAGGATATTATAACCGGTGATTTTGAAGAGACCGAAGATGGCGGCTAAAGCAGAGTTAGCTTGTTCAGGATTTAAGCAAAGGGGGAAAAGGATGTCTGCTGAGCTGATAGAAATTAATTGTGAAAAAGCTGTTGATTATCTTACTGAATGGATAGCTGATAAAGTTACCTCTGCTGGAAAATCAGGGGGTATTCTGGGTTTGAGCGGAGGTCTTGATTCTGCCGTCACCGCTGCCCTGGTTAAGAGAGCCTGCGGAGAAGAGTCTCTGGGAGTAATCATGCCCTGTCACAGCAGCTCTGAGGATCGCCAGGATGCTCTGCTAGCAGCTAGAGAAATCGGTATAGAATGTCAGGAGATTTTACTGGATGAGGTGTTTGACATCCTTCGGGGGAAGCTGAAACAGCTTGTTCCCGGAGAGGATAGTCTGGCGGCTGCCAATATTAAACCAAGATTGAGGATGACCGTTCTTTATTATCTTGCTGCCCGCAAGGATTATCTGGTGGTGGGAACCGATAACTGGAGTGAGCTGACAGTTGGATATTTTACCAAATATGGAGATGGAGGAATTGATATCGCTCCTCTCGGCAGGCTGGTAAAAACCGAGGTCCGGGAAGTAGCGCATTATCTGGGGCTGCCTGACAAAATCATTAACCGTCAACCCTCTGCCGGCCTCTGGGAAGGGCAGTCCGATGAAAGGGAAATGGGATTGAGTTATGCTGAGCTGGACAGTTATATTCTGGGAAAGGGTCTGCCGGCTGATCTGGAGAAAAAAATTTTAGAGATGCAGAAAAATAACCGGCATAAACTGGAGCCTCCCCCGGTTCCGGCAAGAGAGGATTTAACCAGCTGACCTCCATCAACTTTTTTCAGATTCTGTTCTCTCATGGAGCTCCAGAATTTCTCAAAAAAATTACAGGATCAGGCAGGAGATATTGCTTTGACCTAGAAAGATTAGTATAGAGCATAATTATCTCAGAAAAATTTAAGAAAATGCGTTTTCAGGTGCTCCCGTTTACGGTCGGGAGAGAATAGGGAATCAGGTGAAAATCCTGAACGGGCCCGCCACTGTTACCGGCAAAATCGGCTCAATTCAGCCACTTGCAGATTGCAGGGAAGGCAGAGCCGGATAATTGCTGGAAGTCAGGAGACCTGCCTGGAAATGTACCTACCATACCTTCGGCAGCAAGAAGGGTAGGGTTATAATGCAGCGGTTTAGGCCCGCTGGCAGCTGTTTTTTAATGGTATTTTTCCTGGCTGCAGCAGCTTGAACTTGGGTTTTTATAACCAACCCCGTCTTGTTTCTAAGGACGGGGTTTTATTTTTTCACCCTCCCACCGGCTGCAGGTCTGGCCACCTGCAGTCGGAAGTTTTTCTTTATCTTTCCCAGGAAGTTTCAAGTAAAAGTTGAATTACTTTAACAGCAATACAGTTTAGTTTTTGCTCAAATAGTCTTTAATAAATTTAATATTATCTGGAGAAAGTGAAGGAAAGTTAATATCACAGGTGACATGATTAAGCCTGTCAAGAATTTGAGACTGTCATTTAATTAATGTCAGAACTGAGAGAAGATAATGCGGAGGGATAAAATGGATTTTGCCAGTGGATTAAGAATTCTTCTGGGGTTTATTTTTCTGGGACTGGCCATATATTTATATCGAAGAGGCCAGAAGGATTGACAGTTATTCGGTCTGGCCCCAGAAAAATAATTTTGCTCACGCTATAAATTACACTTTAATTCTGGCAAAGATATCACAAAAAATTCAGGAGGTAGAAAACTTATGACTGGAAAAAGCTTAGAAAACCTTAGGTTGAAAAAAGCTGTCACCAAAGGATTGCTGCTGTCAGGGATGCTGGCTGCTCTACTGATTTTTTCTCTAACTCTTACCGGAATGCTGGCCCAGGCGGAGGGTCCTGAGCCTGTGGTTGACGATTTTGGCACTGAACTGAATTTCGACGAGACTCCCA
>PWFW01000081.1 GCA_003554225.1 Halanaerobiaceae bacterium
GATGAAGATTATGGTGACAGAAGATATCAGGAAAGCGGAGAGCCTGCCTCCCGGGGCGGAAATAATCGAGCAGAACAACTGGATTTTCAGGAATATGATAATGTTCCAGATCGCCGCGGTGAAGAGAGAGAGGCGCAGCGGGCGGATAGGCGGGAGACGCAGGAGGAGAAAGCTGAAAGAGAGGATAGAGAGGATAGAGAGGAAAAACGGCAGAGAGAAGAGGAAGGTCAGCGCAGCGCTCAGAAGCATAATCCCGATCTTGATGATACCAAAATCAAGGAATAAAGAGGGTATCTGCGTAATAATTACCGGATTAAATGCCGCTAATTGCTGGATTAATTGCCGGCAAAACCGGGAAAAGCTACTTGCTTAAGGAACTGCAGGCTTAATAAAAGCTGCTGAAGTGCTGATGCTGCTGAAATGTTACTGCCGGGGAATAATTATGCTGTCGGGAGGGAGCTGATATAAGTGGCAAAGAAAAAACAATATGTAAAGATACTGGACCTGGAAAATGAATTTGAAGCAGGTCTTTTGAGCAGGGAGTTAGAGGAACTGGATATACCCCATGAAATTCATTCCCTTCACGATCAGGCCTTTGATGGTCTCTATCAGATGCTGCACGGCTGGGGATTTGTAACCGCTCCTCCCGAAAAAGCAGAAGAAATAAAATCGATTTATCAGGACCTGCTGGAGGATATTGCCAGCGAAAAAGATGAAGAAGAGCAGGATGAATGATATTTGTAATTCTATGAAAAGCTGATGTTAGGATGATTGGATGATTTATATATTTTTTTTGGCACTGCTGCTGCTCGACCGATTGAGCAAATATTATATAAATAATAATTTTGTCCTGGGTGAGAGCGAAATTATTCTCGAAGGTGTGCTGCAGTTTACCTACGTCAGAAATACCGGGATTGCCTTTGGGCTGCTGGCAGGGAGAGGCTGGATTTTAATCTTATTGCAGGCCTTTGTCATTGTTCTGCTGCTGATATTAAAACTGCGCTTTTTTCCCTCTGAGATGCTGATTAATCTCTGCTTTGCTGTTCTGCTGGCAGGAGCGGTCAGCAATCTTTTGGACAGAATATTATATGGATATGTGATTGATTTTCTGGATATAGGCATCTGGCCTGTTTTTAATCTGGCCGATGTCTTTATTGTGGCAGGGGCAGCCGGTTTGATTATTCTCGTTCTCCGTGAGGAGTTCAGAGCTATCGCCCGAAAGGATTCCAGCTGATAGCTGCTGTTTTTTGGCTTGAGACAGGTGGTGAGATCTGTATCAATGATTTGGGAGAGTTGCTATGAAAAAAGCCGGGGAAATTATCAAAATTGAAGCTGATAAGAAAGCTGACAGGCTGGATAAATTTCTGGCTGAGAGGCTGCCTTCCTTTTCCCGCAGTCAGCTGCAGCGGCTGATTGCTGAGGGCAGGGTAAGCATCAACGGGGAAGAGATTGTTAAAACATCCCGGGAGGTAAAGCCGGCTGATCTCATAATTCTGGAGATTCCACCTCCAGATGATAGCGGGTTGGAGCCGGTGGAACTGGGAATAAAAATTATTTATCAGGACCGGGATCTGGCAGTAATCAATAAACCTGCCGGACTGGTGGTGCATCCGGCGGGCACTCATGAAGGCCCAACCCTGGTTGAGGGATTGCTGGCCCAGCTGGATAACCTTTCTGGAATCGGGGGCGAGCTGAGGCCGGGGATTGTTCATCGTCTTGATAAAAATACTACCGGGATAATGGTGGTAGCCAAAAATGACAGCTCCCATCGCAAGTTAAGCCGGCAGTTTAAAGAACGTTCGGTTAAAAAGTTCTACAGGACCATTGTCGGGGGGCATCCCGAGCATGACAGGGCTAGAATTGAAGCCCCCATCGGTCGAGATCCGGTAAACCGGAAAAAGATGACCGTCCTCCCTGATAACAGCAAGCCGGCAGTTTCGCGCTATCAGGTGCTGGAGAAATACCCGGGTTTTTCAGAACTGCAGGTGGAGCTTTTAACCGGTCGGACCCATCAGATCAGGGTCCATATGGAATTTCTGGGGCATTCCATTCTGGGGGACAGGAAGTATGGCGGTCAGCCAAGATTGAAAAGCGGGGGAAAAGGTCTCTTTGAGGTAAAAAGACCGATGCTGCATGCCTGGCAGCTGGGATTTCTTCATCCCGGCAGCGAAGAATTTATCGAATTTGAAGCCGAGCTGCCGGAGGATTATCTCAATCTCAAGCAGTATCTAGCCTCGAGCTAATTTTGAGTGATGATTTTATCGGGTATATTTTTTATTTATCTCTGATTTTCAAATGAGGATAGGTTTGTGAAATAATTTTTTGTCTGTTTTCCGGAATTATTTTTAATTTATATTCTTTCAGTTTAGTAGAAAAAATTATTTTACCGCTGTGAGAATTTATTGACAGGCGATTGCAGGAATTAGAGAAAAGTTTATCGAATAGTAATACAGAAAAAATTTTAACGGGAAGGGTTGGTGTTAATCTTGGCTAAATATGAAACGAAGGATATTCGTAATTTTGCCCTGATATCTCATGGAGGGGCTGGAAAAACAACCTTTACGGAAATGGCACTGGTTAAGGCCGGTGTTAAAGGTGAAGCGGGTACGGTTGAACGGGGGAATACTGCTTCGGACTTTACTCCCGAGGAGAAGGATAAAAAGTTTTCCATAACCAATTCCTACTTTTCATTTCCCTGGAATAATAAACAGATAAATTTGGTTGACACTCCTGGCTATGCTGATTTCCGGGGAGAGGCGGCCAGTGCTCTGAGCATGGTAGAGGGTGCCCTCCTGCTGATAGATGCCGGCAGTGGTGTTGAAGTTAATACCCATTATGTCTGGGAGAAGGCCCGGGAAAACGGACTGAGCAAGTTTATTTTCGTTAATAAAGTCGATAAAGATGAAGTGGATTTTACCGCTGTTCATGATGAGCTGCAGGAATTCAGCGAGGAGAATCTGCTGCCGCTTACGATTCCGGCCGGAACCGGCGAGGATTTTCAGGGGATTATTGATCTGCTGGCCGGTAAGCTGATTACCGAAAATGGAGAAGAAAAGGAGATACCCGGGGAGTTTCAGGACCTGGCCGATGAGTATCACTTTGAGCTGATTGAATCGGTAGTTGAGTCTGATGATGAATTGATGATGAAATACCTGGAAGATGAAGAGATCAGCGATGAGGAGATTACCACTGCTCTCTTTAAATCGGTGGGTGATAATCTGACCGTTCCAATTTTTGCCGGGGTTGCCAGCCGGAATTTCGGGGTAAAAAGAACTCTGGATTATCTGGTTAAACTTATTCCCGATCCCAGCAACCGTCCTCCTCTCAGGGATATTAACGGAGAAGAGGTTGAGCTTAATTTCTCAGCAGATAGCGATGTTCTGGCCCAGGTCGGCAAGACCATGGTTGACCCCTATATTGGTAAGCTGTCAATCTTTCGGATGTATAACGGTCGGCTCAGGAAGGGCGATGAGCTCTATGTTCCCCGGCTGGATGAAAAACTTAAAGCCAGCAAGCTTTATAAGATAAATGGTTCTGAACAGAAGGAAGTCGAGGAACTGGTGGCCGGTGATATTGGTGCCGTTGCCAAGATCGGTGAGCTGGAAACCTCCGATACTATCACCGAGCCTGATAATGTTGTGGAATTGAGTAAACTCAAACTGCCCGAGCCGATGCTGATTCAGAAGGTTACCAGCAAGGAGGGTCAGGATGATGAGAAGATGTCGAATGCCATTCAGCGCTACAGCCAGGAGGATTTAACCTTTAAGGTCAACTTTAACCGGGAGACCAAGGAGCTTCTGGTTCACGGAATGGGTACCGTCCATCTCGATGTGATAAAAAAGATCTGTCAGCGGAAATTTGATGTCAGTTTTGATACCAGTGAACCCAGTGTGGAATATAAAGAGACGATCCAGAGCAAGGTCGATGTTGAGGAAAAATATAAGAAGCAGTCCGGCGGCCGGGGGCAGTACGGCCATGTTTTGATGAAATTTGAGCCCCTGCAGCGGGGTAAGGGTTTTGAATTTGAAGAGGAGATCTTTGGTGGAGCTGTGCCCAGTCAGTATATTCCTGCCGTGGAGAAAGGTGTCAAGGAAGCCATGGAGGAAGGAGTGCTGGCCGGTTACCGGGTGGTTGACATGAAAGCTGTTCTTTATGATGGCTCCTATCATGATGTGGACTCTTCGGAGATGGCCTTTAAGATTGCGGCTTCTAAGGCCTTTAAAAAGGGTATGGAGCAGGCCAAGCCGGTGCTGCTGGAGCCGATTATGAAGATCAAAGTTGTGGTTCCTGAGGATTTCATGGGCGATATCATGGGTGACCTCAACTCCCGGCGTGGTAGAATCCTGGGTATGGATCCCAGTGACGGCAAGCAGGTTATCAATGCCGAAGTGCCGCAGGCCGAGCTTTTTTCCTATGCTACTGATCTTAAATCGATCACCGGCGGCTACGGGCAGTTCTCCATGGAGTTTTCCCACTATGATAAGGTGCCCCAGCAGGAAGCTGAAGATATTATCAGACAGCGGAGAGCTGAGAAGGAATAAGCAGGCTGTTTTTAGTAAGGCTTTTCCAGGCTGCAGGTGATTGATCAGCCTTCAGTTTTGATAGCACAAACCCGGGTACTGTGGTGCTGGGTATACTGGCCCTGTCGTTGCATTTTGCTGCAGCCGGCAGGGCTTTTTGCTGTCTTAAAAAACTGGGTGAATCTTGAAGAACTAAGGGGGAGAAGTTTTATTCCAGATATGTTATAATAAAGAAGCGGCTAAACTGAAACTGCTGGTTAAATAACCGGATTAAGGCAGAAAACTGCAGCGGGGTGATGATATGGCTGAAGAGAGAGAGGATCTTGATTTTTTAAAGAGTTTTACAGTTTTTGAGGATCTCTCCCGGGAACAGCTGGCCCAGGTTGCCGGAGAATTGATCCGGAAGAAATATCAGAGCGGTCAGACTATTTTTTTTGAGGAGGAAGAGGGCCAGCAGATGTATTTTGTCCGTGCTGGCCGGGTTAAGATACTGAGAACTTCCAGTGAAGGCCGGGAGCAGATCATTAAATTTCTGGGTGAGGGCGAGGTTTTTGGTGAAGTAGTTCTTTTTGGAATAGATAGATATCCGGTTTCGGCAATTTGTCTGGAAGATTGTGAATTCGATGTATTAACCAGGCAGATTTTTCGGGATTTTTTCCTTGAGCATCCTGAGATTGGTCTGGGGATGCTGGAGACTATGGCTCAGAAACTATACTATTCACAGAGCAGGATTAAAAGCCTGTCTCTGCAGGACTCCCGCAGTAAGATTATTCAGGCTCTGCTGCAGCTGAGTGGTGAGGGTAAAACTGTTAGAGTTCAGGAGCTAAATCAGCAGCAGCTGGCAAATTTTCTGGGGATAACCAGAGAAACGGTCAGCAGAAATTTAAGCCAGTTGAAGCAGGATAATTATATTGAGATGGAGGGCCGGGAAATTATTATACCGGACCGGGAGGAGCTGGAGAAGTTGATTGATTAGGTGCTTTTTGCAGGATATTTTTTGTCAGCTATTTGCTGGCGGATTTTTCTGAATAAGTTTTCTCAGAGCTGAGGAGTGGTTTGCGGCAAATTAAAGGCAGAATTCGGGGTCGGAATGAGAGGCTGGATCAGGGGCGGCATAGGGGTCGGAATGAGAGGCTGGATCAGGGGAGAGTAAATTGAAGAGAACTGGGCTGATTGCTGGGACGAATTTTTGGTTTGAAGTTGTTTAAGCTGTCAATTGATGAGCTTGGCAAAACTGCCTGATAAGGAGGCTGTCGGGACTTGAAATTTCTCTTAATTTTTTTAAGTGCAATTCTGCTAATTCTAGCGATCAGCTATCCCGGACTTTTTTTTCTGGCCTGGCTGGCATTAATTCCAACTTTGTTTGTGCTGCAGGATGAAAAATCGCTGAAAAGGAGCTTCCTCTGGGGCTGGCTGCTGGGGTTTATTCTTTATGCCGGAGTAAGTTACTGGCTCTTTTATCCCCTGAGAGATTTTAGCGGGCTTCCCTATCCCCTGGTTATAGTGCTGACCTTGCTTTTACTGGCCACTGCCGGTCTGAGCCGGGGGCTCTGGGCGTTAATCTATAAACTTTTTAGTGGAGAGAGGGGCGATTCTTTGATTTTGCTGATCGCCAGCTGGCTCAGCATCGAGTATCTGATGGCACAGCTCTTTCCCTATTATCCCTTCGGTAATCTCAGTCTGAGCCAGGCGGACTTTTCCCCCTTTCTCCAGCTGGCAGAACTGGGTGGAAGTTATTTGGTGGCGGCTGCTGTACTGCTGGTTAACGGATTGCTGTTTAAATCCCTGCTGCGTCAGAAAATGGGTTATACCCTGCTGGTAGCTCTGCTCCTGCTGGTTACCATGTTCAATGCTAATCAGAGTCTGGAGCCGATTCAGGAAAGGAGCCGGTCAGCTGAGAAAACTTTGAGCCTGGGAGTGGTTGAGACCGAGATAAGTCAGGAGGATAAGTGGCTGCCGGAAAATATTGAGTATAATATTGAGATAGCAGCTGAATTGGCCGGGGAAGCCTATGAGCAGGGGGCTGAGCTGGTGATTATGCCCGAGACAGTTTTGACCTTTGATTATCTGAGGAACAGCTATTATCGCGAGATGTTTCACGAATATTTTGAGCAGAAGGGCTATCTGCTGGTAGGGAGTCAGGCGATTAAAGAAGATCCGGCGAAGCAGTATAACAGTGTTTTTATGGTTGATACCGATCAGGAGGTGCTGGGCAGATATAATAAAAGAATTCTGGTCCCGGGCGGTGAAAGTGTTCCCTTTCCCGGAGTGCTGGAGTTTTTTACCGGAGAAAGATGGTATTCTCTGACTCCAGGCTCAGAAAATCAGGTGCTGTCGCTGTCTGCCGGAGATAATCAGGGCGAGACTGGGAATAACGAAAATGGTGAAAATGATGAGAATTATGCAGATGATGGGGATTTAGGGGAAGGAATTTCCTTTCAGGTGCTGATCTGTTCTGAGATACTCTATCCACCCCGGGAGATTGATGAGCTTGTTGATCAGCAGTTTATCGTTAACCCTTCCAATGAAGCCTGGTTTGGCAGGGGCAACCTGCAGACTCAGATGTGGCAGTCGGCCCGTCTCCGGGCGGTGGAATCAAGGATGCCGGTGATTAAGGCTGGAAATTATGCCACTTCCGGTAAGGTTTTTAGTGACGGAAGTTATCGGCTTATCGAAGGAGCTGAGGTTCTGGAAGTTAGACTGCTTGAGAGCGGTCGGGAAAGAACAATCTATCAAAAATACGGGGATTATCCCGCCTACCTGGCTCTGCTGTTGATTTTAGTTATTGGCCCGGCCTATAAGCTTTATCGGGCTGCTTCCTGAGAATGAGCAGGAAATTTTATAGCCGGAGTAATGTTAAAAACTTTGTCCAGAGAAAGCTATGGCCAAAGAGATTTATTATATGATTTACGTTTTATGAAAGGCTGTAACTGATAGATAGAGCTGCGGATGAAAGCAGAAATATATTTAGAGCTGAATTTAAAGGAGCTGAGTTTTGGTGAGTAAGCTGTCTCTGACGGAAAAGGGTGCTGAAAAGATTGAGGCTCTGCTAAAGCAGGCTGTGGCTCAAGAGATTTTCCCGGGAGCGGTGCTGGGGATAATTCAGGGAGGAGAAGTTGTTTTTCAATCTGCTCAGGGATATTTGAGCAGAGAGAAGAAAAGCAGAGTGGAAATTAATAGTGTCTATGATCTGGCTTCTCTGACCAAGGTGCTGGTCACCACTACGGCAGTGCTGCAGCTGGTGGAGCAGGCTGAGCTTAATCTTCATGACCACCTCGGTGATTTTTTCCCGGAGGCATCCAGCTATTATGATGGGATTACCATCTGGCATCTTTTAACTCATACCTCGGGGCTGCCTGCAGTGGTGGAGCTCTGGCAGGAGCCCGGTGAACGAGAAAAGGTAGAGACTTACCTGTTAAACCTCCAGCTGGAAAACAAACCTGGAGAAAGGGTGCTTTACAGTGACCCCAATTTTTTGCTGCTGGGTTTTCTGGTGGAAAAGCTCAGCGGAATGAAACTGGAGAACTACGCCAGGGAATATATCTTTGCTCCCCTGGGGCTTAAACGAACCGGATTTAAACCTCTGGAGGAGCCGCTTGAGCTCAAGGCAGATAAGATTGC
>PWFW01000204.1 GCA_003554225.1 Halanaerobiaceae bacterium
GCTGCTTTTGTTTTTCTGCTGCTTTTTTATTTTGCTCACTACTACCACCGGAAATCTGACAGCAGCAGCCCTGGAAGAGCAGGATGAATATAGGATTTCCCGGGAGAGGTATCTGAAAAATTTTTATTTAATTCCGGCCGATACTCTTGGTGGAATAGCTGAGGCGGAAGAAACTCTAATCAAGCAGAATTTCCTGGCAGGAGGCTTTGTTTTCGCCGGTCTGGCCTTTGATCAATTAATAAGGGATTATTTTCAGGAGGAAATTTATCGAGGCAGCAGTCCTTTCTCCCGCTTTCTCTATAACATTGGAACCATTGAATATGCTGCTCCTGGTTTTGTTCTTCTCTATCTCTCCAGCAGGCTGGCAGAAGACATTTATCTGGAAAATACTCTGCTCTATTCTGCCCAGTCTTTAATTATTACTGCAATTATTACTGAAGTTGTGAAAAATATTGTCAGGAGGGAACGTCCCAGGTATAGCTCTGAAGATCACCTGGTCCGGGGAGAGGGAGACTCCTTTTTTTCAGGTCATGCTTCAGCTGCCTGGGCAGTTTTGACTGTAGTAGCAGAAAGATATTCCGAATTAAAAATCCCGGCTTACAGCCTGGCCGGAGCAGTTTCTCTGGCCAGAATCTATGAAGACGCTCACTGGTTTACCGATGTTCTGGCAGGTTCTCTGGTTGGCTATGGAATAGCCAGGATTACCGGGGAATATTATCAGAAAGATAAGAGCGGAATTTCCCTCAGGCCACTGGTAGAAACTTCTAGAGTGGGTTTTTTACTGACAGCCGAATTTTAACAGCAGAAATTAACAAACTTGAAGAATTTATAACTATATAGAGAGTTTAATAGAACTTGTTTGAGGTGAAAGCTGTGAAGTTAGATCAGGAATTTTTTCAGCAGGATGCCCTGACTTTAGCTCCAGAACTTCTGGGGAAAAAGCTCATCAGAACCAGCAGTGGAGAAAATCTCATCTGTCGGATTGTTGAGGTGGAGGCCTATGTAGGTCCTGAAGATAAGGGCTGTCATGCCTATCAAAATAAACGAACAGATCGAACTGAGGTTATGTTCTGGCCCGGGGGCCATGCCTATATTTATCTGATCTATGGAATACACAATCTCCTTAATGTAGTCGCTTCTGTTAAAGGTAAGCCGGAGGCAGTTTTGCTCAGAGCCTGCGAACCACTCCAGGGAATAAAAAAGATGGCTGAGAATAGAGAGCTTGATTTAAAGCTGGATAGGGTTATTGCTTCACAAAAGACAGCTCATAAAAAGTCTTTACCCCCAGGCGGTTGTCCTGCTGACCTTAAGGAGCTGACCGATGGTCCGGGCAAATTAACCCAGGCTCTTGCTATTGATCGCAATCTGAATGGCCACGATCTCAGAAAGCAGGGGACATTATATCTCGCTGACGGGCAGCCTGGTCCAGGAGAAGAAGTTGTCAGCTCAGAGAGAATTAATATAGATTATGCTGAAGAATATCGTGAGAAACCCTGGAGATTTTATCTGAAGAATAATGATTTTGTCTCCTGCTGAGAGAGGATTATTTTAATTGGTGGAAAAGACTGGAAAGAAGCTTATTATTTATTTTTAAAAATGAGGTGAACTCAATGAAAGACTATTTTGAGTTAGCTGACTGGAAAATTATAGAAGGTGAATTTAATCCGGGAGATAATCGCTTTGCTGAAAGTATTATGAGCCTGGGCAACGGCCACATGGGTATCAGGGGCAATTTTGAGGAGCAGTATAGCGGAGATAGCCTGCCTGGCACCTATATAGCCGGGGTCTACTATCCCGATAAGACCGTAGTTGGCTGGTGGAAGGTGGGTTATCCGGAATATTATGCTAAAGTGCCTAATGCCACCAATTTTATAGGCATAGATGTAGCAATAAACGGAGAAGAGCTGGATCTGGCTCTCTGGGAGGTTCTTAGTTTCCGGCGGGAGCTTGATATGAAGCAGGGATATCTGGAGCGCAGCTTTACAGCAGAAAGCAACTCGGGACTTCAGGTAGCCGTAACTGCCCGCCGGTTTTTAAGTATGGCCCGCCGGGAGGTGGGAGCTGTCTCCTACAGCCTGACCCCCCTGAATCAGAAGATTGAACTGGAGCTGATCCCTTACCTCGATGGTGCTATTACCAATGAGGACGCCAATTTTGGGGAGATTTTCTGGGAGGCTTTCCAGAGCGAGGCAGAAACTGAAGAGAAGAATTATTCAGGGAGAGGATATCTTAATCTCCGCACCAAAAAATCCGATTTTCTGGTTGCTGCAGCTATGGAGTATGAGCTGAGTAAAGAGCCAGAAGAGATAACAGCTCTCAGGGAGAAAAAATATGTTAACAATCGAATCTTCCTTACAGCAGAAGCTGAGGAAGAGGTGAAACTAACAAAATATCTCGGGGTGACAACCAACCGGGATTATCAGGATGAAGAGACCGGAAATCAAGCTAAGATCAGGGCTAAAGAAGCAAAGCAAGCAGGCTGGCAGAAACTTTTTGCCGAGCATTCCCGGGCCTGGTCAGATATCTGGGAAGAGGGAGATATCATAATCGAAGGTGATACCGCTGCCCAGCAGGGAATTAGATTTAACATATTTCAGCTCAACCAGACCTATACCGGTCATGATCCCCGTTTAAATATCGGCCCCAAGGGTTTTACCGGCGAGAAATACGGGGGAGCCACTTACTGGGATACCGAGGCTTACTGTCTGCCCTTCTATCTAAATACCAGGGATAATGAAATCGCCAGAAATCTTCTGCTTTACCGCTATCGTCATCTGGATAAGGCCAGAGAGAATGCTGATAAACTCGGGCTGGAAGGTGCTCTTTACCCTATGGTGACCATGAATGGTGAGGAGTGCCACAATGAATGGGAGATAACCTTTGAAGAGATCCACCGGAATGCTGCTATAGTATATGCCATATATAATTTTGTAGAATATACCGAAGAAAAGAAGTATCTGATCGATTACGGCCTGGAGGTCATCACTGCAGTTGCTCGTTTCTGGGAAGATCGGGCTCACTTCAATCCCCGCAAAAACAAATATATGATTCTGGGAGTCACCGGGCCCAATGAATATGAAAATAATGTTCATAATAATTGGTATACCAACCGTATGGCGGTCTGGTGCCTGGAATATGCTCTCGATACTATCGCTTTTCTTAAGGATGAATATCCTCAGCGCTTTCAGCAAATCTGGAATGACCTGAATTTGTCGGCGGGAGAACTTGAAAAATGGCGGGATATGATCGATAGAATGTATTATCCCTATGCTGAAGAGCTGGGGGTTTTCGAGCAGCAGGATGGCTATCTTGATAAGGAGCTTAAGACAGTTTCAGAGATACCTGAAGAGGATCTGCCACTCCATCAAAACTGGTCCTGGGATCGCATTCTTCGCTCCTGTTTTGTCAAACAGGCTGATGTTCTCCAGGGACTTTACTTTCTCTCTGATTGTTATGATCTGACTACTAAAAAAACCAATTTTGATTTTTATGAACCCCGGACTGTTCACGAATCCTCTCTATCTCCCTGTATTCACAGCATTATCGCAGCTGAGATTGGCTATCAGGAAAAGGCCTATGAACTTTATCTGCGGACGGCCCGGCTGGATCTGGAAAATGTCAACAATGATACAGAGGATGGTCTGCATATAACCAGCATGGCCGGAACCTGGATGGCAATAGTTCATGGTTTTGCAGGAATGAAGCTCGAGGAGAGAGCTGGAGAAGAGGAGCAGCAGAAAATTTTAAGTCTGACACCCTTTATCCCTGAGAAATGGAAGAGCTATGCTTTTAAAATAAATTACCTGGGAAGGATCCTTAATATTGAAGTCTCTCCCTCAGAAATTAGGGTGGAAAGGGAAAAGGGAGAGCCGCTGGAAATATTACTTCAGGGAGAAAAACAGGTGGTTTAAGCAGTTTAAGGCAGAGGAGGTGCGGTTTTTGCTTGAGAAAAACACCCGGATTTTTTTACAGGGTCTGCCAATCGGTCTGGCCAATACTCTGCCAGGTATGAGCGGAGGCACGGTGGCTTTAATACTATATCTCTATGAACCTCTGCTTAATGCCCTTAAGAAAATAGATTTCAAGTTTCTCCTGCCATTGGGTTTGGGAGGGGCAGGAGGGGCGCTTCTGGGCGCACTGGTAGTTGATAGCTTTATCCAGAGCTATCCCGATCAGGTGATGGCTCTACTGGCCGGGATGATTCTGGCCTCATTGAGAGTAACTATCAGAGAGGCCGGTGGAATAAAACTGCAAGAGAGTTTTTCAAAATTAAAAGTTTTACAATACGGACTGATACTCTTAGGAATTATTGCTGCCCTCTTTCTTTCCGGGGGCAGCTCCTGATTTTCCGGAAATGCGGGGTATTTTCGGATATTTTTAGCTGGATTTTTAGGCAGCGCTACTATGATTCTCCCCGGAATAAGCGGGGGTACAGTACTGGTTGTACTGGGGGTTTATCGTCCGGTAATTTCTGCTATTGCCAGCCTGAGCCTGGTTCCGCTTTTCTTTTTTGGTTCTGGCCTGGCTGTCGGTTTGTTAGTCTTTGCCTGGTTTTTAAGCTGGTTGCTACGGGAGTACAAACAGGTCCTTATGTATTTTTTGAGCGGTTTGATACTTGGTTCGCTGGGCAGTGTAGTACCCCCTGCCCCGGGTGCATCAGCAGTTTTGTTCTTTTTTCTGGGATTTCTGCTGGTCTGGCTTTTAATCTCCTGGGCATCCCGGAGAGAATCTGTTTAATATCTAATTTATTATCGCTGACTTAAGCAGGCAGTCTTAGTTTTGCCACTATCTCTGAGGCATGGTATAATAATCAGGACAATATCTGTTATACTGATTATTTTTGCCAGTATTTCAGACTGTCGGTCCGATAATTATTTCTTTATCAGCCACTGATTTTTTGGATTGCTGGTAAAGTCCGGATTATTTCAAAAAAGAGCTGTAAAATTGCCGGGCTTCAAGGAGGGTTTTTAATGAAAATAGCAGTAATAGGTGGTGTGGCAGCTGGAACCAGTGCTGCAGCCCGGGCCAGCCGGGTGGAACCTGAAGCAGAGATTGTCCTTTTTGAAAAAAATAAAACTATTTCCTATGCCGGTTGTGGGCTTCCCTATTATATTTCTGGCGTTACTACCGAAAGATCTCAGCTGATAATGAATACCCCTGAGGAATTCCAGGAGAATTATGGTGTTGAGGTCAGGATTTCTCATGAGGTGACTGCAATATATCCCGAAGAAAAAACTTTGGAATTTGAAGATCTGGTGGCAGATAGAATCGGGCAGGAAGAATATGATAAACTGATCATAGCTACCGGAGCCAGGCCTATGATGCCACCCATTCCGGGAATTAATTTTGAGCGGGTTTTGCCGTTAAGAACAGTCGAGGATGGAGATCGAATTAAAAGGCTTAGCGGAGATCAAAATGTAAAGAATGTTGTGATTGTGGGAGGGGGCTATATCGGTCTGGAAATGGCAGAAGCCTTTGACAGGCTGGGAATGGAAATTTCCCTGATTGAGATGCAGGAGAATGTTATGCCTCTGGTAAACAGGGAACTGGCAGCTAAAATTGAGAAGCATCTTCAGGAGAAGGGGATCAACCTTATTACCGGAGAGGCTGTTAAAGAATTTGTCGGTGATGGGGATGTTTCTGGGGTTATAACTGATCAAGATCGTGAGATTCCGGCTGATCTGGTGCTGTTTGCTATTGGAGTGCGCCCCGATACTGAGCTGGCAGCAGAAGCCGGGGTGGAGCTGGGGGTGCGAAATGCCATCCGGGTTAATCATCGGATGGAGACCAATCTCAGAGATCACTACGCCTGTGGTGACTGTGCTGAAAGCATTAACCTGGTTAGCAATAAGCCGACCTGGGTACCACTCGGTTCAACTGCCAATAAACAGGGCCGGGTAGCGGGAGGCAATGCAGCTGGAGGTTCCAACAGCCATTTTGGTGTACTTGGCACTGCGATTACCAAAGTCTTTGACCTGACCATTGCCACCACCGGTATTAAAGAAGAGGAGGCAGAAGAGGCAGGTTTTTCTCCTGTTTCTCTTACCGTTAATGTTCCCAATCATGCCGGGTATTATCCAGGTTTTAAAAACTTTGTTCTCCGAGGAGTCTTTGATCGGAATTCCGGACGTCTGCTGGGTGCCGAGGCTCTGGGAAAAAGTGGAGTAAATAAAAGAATTGATGTGCTGGCTTCAGCAATTTACAGCGAGCTTACAGCTGATGATCTTTTTCAGCTTGATCTCTCCTATGCTCCCCCCTATTCCACTCCCAAGGATGCTGTAGCTATTCTTGGCATGGTGGCTGGCAAAAAGATCTAAATTTTTAACCCGGTATTGTGAGATCAACTTTTACCGCCTGACAGAAAAAGGGAGGAGAAGGGGCTGGCCTTTTTCACGACCCATTATTATGGTGGCATTAGAAAATATCAGTGGGTTACCCTGCCGCTGGCTCTCCACGGGGTAGCTGTCAAGCAGGATGGCAGCAGAGTCAATATCGCTTTAGGGATGGCTGAATCTGCTCCGGTTTTTTATATTACCGACCTCTTACCTCATTTTGCCGGCAAGCAGCGGGAGAAGAAGCTGAAGGAAGCCATTAAAGCTGAACAGCTCAATGTTTTGGTGGGAAGCCGACCGGCAGCTGAAGAAAATGAAAAAGAAAAGGGGGAGTCAAAGGCTGGTGATTCTGATACTGCGCCGGTGAAAAAGCTTCTGCGGAGTTTCGTTCTCGGATTCGCAGGATCTGGAATGAGGATCAGGTTGCCTGGCAGGCCACAGAAATGGGAGAGGTTGATAAGGGTGGAGGCGGAACAATTGCAAAATTTTTAGCTAATTACAATATATCTGTGCTGGACTGCGGTCCAGCCGTTCTATCCATGCATTCTCCCTTTGAGATAGCCAGCAAAGCTGATATTTACCATACCTGGCTGGCCTTTAAAAGCTACCTGGAAAGTCAGGATAATGTATAATGATTAACATACTTTAAGGTCAGATACGATATAATAAAAAATAACAAGCTTTCTGGAATAATAGATGATATTTCCATTTTCTGTTTTTCGCCAGGCTTTATCAAGCAGCTGTTTTATCTGGATTAAATCCAGTGAAAAGAATTTAGCCTGTGCTAGATTATATTACAAGGGGGATTTTAAATGACAAAACCAATTGATGTAACCGATGACAATTTTAAAGAGATGGTGCTGGATGAAAAGGAGCGTCCGGTGCTGGTAGAATTCTGGGCCAGCTGGTGTGGGCCCTGTAAGATGGTAGCGCCGGTAATTGATGAAATTGCCGATAATTATGAGGAAAAACTCAAGGTTTGCAAGCTGAATGTAGATGAGAATCAGGAGACGGCAGGCAAATATAGTGTTATGAGCATTCCGACTATGATTATATTTGAAGAGGGAGAAGTTAAGGAAAAAATCGTGGGGTATATGCCCAAGGGCCGGCTTATCAAAAAGCTGGAACTGGAAGCCAGTTAAATTTCTTAAAAATTAGCAGTTATTTAAAAGGCGGATCCGGCAGTTGTTCTAACTGCCTGGAGGCCGTCTTTTTTTATTACTCTGGCTTTTAAGCAGAGCCTGCTTTATGCACTTTGTTTTTGAGACAGGATTATGATATAATTTCTTCAGGTTTGCAAGAAAATTGCTGATGAGAAAGGGGCGGAGAAAAGTGCAAAAAATCCTGATTTTACATTCCCCGGATAAAAAAGTTCAGCAGCTGGCTGAAGAGATAAAAAAAGGAGCAGAAACCGGCGGGCACCGCGTTGATCTGATTGCTGCCAGCGGAGCCGGTGGCAAAGATATTAGCTTTCATCCCTATGATCTGGTAGTTGTTGGAAGTGAAAAGAAGGGTCTGATCAAGGGAAGGCCGCCTCAGGTCATGGGAGAGACCTTTTCCCGCTGCAAAAGAACTGTGGGTCAGGAGTCAATGGCCTTTTTAAAACCTTCTTTATTTGGCAACACCAGAGCGCTGCGGGAGCTGATGAACGA
>PWFW01000261.1 GCA_003554225.1 Halanaerobiaceae bacterium
AATTATGAGCGCGTGGAAGAATATAGGCAGATTTTGAGAGATTTGGATGATTTTGAGTCTGCGAAATTACCGACCCCCCCGGAAATAGTTTTTGAAAAAAGCCGTAGAGGGCAAAGGATTTACCAAGAAGAAGACGTTGAAACTTTTAAACCAAATTATTAAAAAAGGAGATGTTTCCGATGAAAAACCAAGGCAACACACCTAACGATCCGGTCCAACACCCTGGCAACTTGCGGTTCAAACACTTTTCGTTTGAACCCGGACATTCACAGTGGGGGGGCGGTTTGGATGGAAAAGAAATCAAACGCAAACAACTGGATGATGGTTGGCGCTTTTCTCTTGAACGACTTGAACTGGTTGAAGAAGGCGGCGGCGATGTGAACGAGGATACCTACCTTGTCGTAAAAGCCGGGGAAGATGAACTGGCGGAGTGTAAATTAAACGAAAACAAAAATGTTTCCGTCCAGGGAGCGATCAACGAGGATGTGGTTGTGGAATTGACCACGAGCGCAGAAGTAAACGCCTGCGTTACTGTAATAGGCTGCATAGACTGATAAAGGAGTCATAAAATGGGTTCAGCGTCCGTAACTTTTGAAATAGAAAAACCAGATGGTTCTGATTTTGAAGGGGTTGAAGTCTGGTTGGAGGGCTATGGTGAAAAAACGACAGATGGGAACGGGGAGGCCCACTTTGGCGGGGTTGAAGGGGATGATAAAACCTATGATTATGAGATTAGGTTTGAGGAATATCCGCAAGTAGTTAATGGCGAAGTTTACCTGGAATATGTAGATTCTTCCGAAACCGTTGAAATAAAAGATTGGTATGAAGTAACTTTCAACGTCGATTCACAGGACGGGGTTTTTGAGGACGCGGATGAAACAGAGGTAGACTTGGAAGGCGTAAAGAAAAACACAGATAGCGGTGGTTCAGTTACTTTTGAAAACGTGGCAAACGGTTATGAATACGAGTATGAAATAGAACACAAGTTTTTTGATGATTACCGGGACGATACGGAGGTTGATGGTTCTGATTTAACGGAAAACGTAAATATTGAGCGCAGCAAACACGATATTGAAGTAGAAGTGCGGGAAGATATAGAAGATGAATTTTCTGCGATTGAAAACGCCGAAATTGTTTTGGAAAGAGAAGGGGAAGAAATAACAGAAGAAACCGATTGGGATGGCACGGTTTTCCTTCAAGACGTTGAAGCGGGTTATTGGGAATATACAATAAACCACAAGTTTTTCGAGGATATATCCGGGGAAATTGAAATAAACCAGTTTGAAAAGTTTTATAAAGAACTTGATACAAGGTTGGTTTTTGACGCGATTATACTGGTAGAGGATGAGGAAGGCGACCCGATAGAAAACGCAAGCGTAGAGATAGGTGAGGAAACGGAAGAAACCGATTCTGACGGGCAAGCAGAGTTTGAAGATTTAACAGCAGAAAGTATATATGTGGAAGCTAACGCAGAATTTTATAATCTTGATGGCAAAGATTTTGATTTGGTTGAGGATGGCCAGACAGAAACAATAACTCTGCCTTTGACCGAATATAGCGTTACTATTGTAGTAGAAGATGGTTACCACAATGAGCTTATTGAAGGGGCGACGGTAGAGTTTGGCGAGGACACTTCAAATACTGATAGCAATGGCCAAGCCAGTTTTACACGAACCAAAGGCAATTATAGTTACACGGTAGAAAAAAGCGGTTTTGAGGACCGGGGCGGAATTATTGAGGTTCCCGCCGAAGGTGAAAGCGACGTAGAACGCGAAGTTACTATGAAGTGGTTGCGATACACTGTAGAAGTTGAGGTTTTAAACGACAAAACTGATGAGCCTATTGCCAATGCCGACGTTTCAATAGGGGCGCAAGACAAACAAACATCCGAACTGGGGATGGCTTATGTTCACGATGTAAGATACGGAGAGCGCAGCTATTCAGTTTCACACGAAAAGTATTACACGGACTCCGGTTCTATTGAGGTGAAATCAAACCAGGAACGAACATTCCGCTTAACTCCCCAATACGATGATGTTCACTTTAAAATAGAGGATCATAACGGGGTTGGAGTAGGGAACGCGGATGTAACGCTTTCAGATGAAAATGAATTTGAAGAAACGAAAGGGGCGGACAGCAACGGCGAAGTAACATTTGAGGATGTAGAACACGGAGCTTACGATTACTACGTCAACCACGAAGATTATACCGCAACCGATGGCGGCGTATTTGTTAATAAAGAAACAACCGTCAATGTTGTTTTGGGGAGGGAAGTATTCCCTGTAACCTTCAAAGTACTTGCTTCTCACATAGAAGAACCGGAAGAAGCTGGCGTGGCGAGCGCAGAAGTGTATTTCACGGGGGAATACAAAGAGACTGATTCTAACGGTGAAATAGTTTTCCACAGCACACCCAATGGAACCTACCAATACGAAATTACACATCCTTTTTACGATGACCTCACAGGGGAGCTTGAAGTAGACAATGATTCGCACACGGAAGAAGTGGAATTGGATGTTGACGATGATACTTTGGCAATACAAATTACTGTTGTTGATCACGACGGCGAGCCGCTTCCTAACGTCGATGTTAAGCTGGAGGACCAAGAAGAAAAAGTTACCAACCAGGACGGGATTGTTTATTATATGGGCCTTTCACCTTTAGAATATGAATGGCAAGCGGACAGAGACGGATATGCGCCAGAAGACGGGACGGTCGAGTTAAGTGTCCCAGATTAAACACACTAAAGAAGTTGAGATTACGCTACACGCTCCGGCTATACTTAAAGAGCATGAAATTACGTTACACCCCGAAGTGGGGTTTGTTGGTGGCGACGGAACAGCAGAAGATCCCTTGAGAATAGCCAATTGGTATGGGCTAAACCGGTTACGTGATTTTGTGGGCCAAGAATACTCCGACAAACATTTTATTTTAGTAGATGACATAAACCATAGTTCCCCTGGCTATCACGCCGTTGCGTCCCCCGAAGCAAACGAGGGAAAAGGATGGGAACCAGTAGGGAGCTTTGAAGAGCGGTTTGGGGGCTATTTTCACGGGAACAAAAAACATATAATGGGCCTTTATATTAATAGGAAGGACCTTGAACACCCGGCTTCCGTGGGGATGTTTGATGAAGTAGGCCACGGGGCTGTTTTTGAAGATTTTGCTCTGGCGCAAATGGATGTTACTGGCCCCGATAAGGGGCCGGCAGACCCAGGCGTAGAGTATACGCTTGAGGTGGGCGGATTGATCGGTGTTGCCCGCGATTGCACGATAAGAAGGGTATCTGTTCACGGCCGCGTAGAAGGAAACGAAGATGTGGGCGGAATGATAGGGCGAGTTTGGCACACAGATTTTTGGATTGAGGACTGTTCTGCTTTTGTGGACGTTGTTGGGGAATACACAGATATTGCTGGTATTGGTGGAATGATTGGAAGGTTAGGGCAAGGTGGCGAAGGAAAACGAATATATTCCGTTGGCGAGGTCGTCGGTGAAGGTAATGTTGGTGGAATTATAGGACAAAGATGGGCCGGGGAACATATAAAAGATTCTGTTTGGGACCGGCAAACATCGGACCGGGAACGGTCATCCGCTGGCGGAACGGCCTTATCAACGGGGTTAATGAAAGATATTGAAACTTATGAACAAAGGGATTGGGATATAGCCCGGGTTGAAGATTGGAACGGAGAAACTTGGCACATATTCAACGGACTATCTTATCCTATGCTCGGAGAACCAGGGGACGTTCCAGATGATCTCCCAGAAACAACACTAACAGTAACTTGCGACGAAGATATGACGGATAGCACAACAGAAGAAATAGAACCTACAAGGGTGTGAATTAAAAATGTCAGAACCCCACGAAGATAACTTGCTTAATAATCCTTGGTTTGAGGATTGGTCCGACGGATTACCCGAACATTGGGAAGGCTCTCATTCTTCTGCAAACTGGTTGCAAACAGACGAAGAAGCCATAGCAGGGGATTATTCTGTTTTACTGGATGGCGGCGGTGAACGAAGTCTATCACAGGAAGGATTCACTGTTGACGGAGATACAGAGTATTTTTGGGGTGTTATGGTTAAAGGTGAGGGGGAGATTGATATTGGCCGAACTTATGGCACGGGTTTCACATCCTATGGGGATACTGTTGTTGTCGATTCCCGCGATTGGCAATTAATTCAAACCAGTTTAGAACCAACCGCGGGTGATGAAGCCGGTATTGTGATCCGCACCAGGGACGAGGCCGAAGAGGACCTATATCTTGGGGCTGCTTGGTTTTCAGATGAGGAAATCCCCTATGATTGGCTTGAAGAAAAAGAAGAAGAATTAGGACATATAGTAAGGACCGATAACGGAGTGGTCCAGACACACAACGGAACAATTTTAACAACTAAGGAATGATACTATGAGTAACGGATTTAATGACCGCGAGGCCGGTCGGGTTGAAAAAGAACTGGAACAAGTCAAGCTCCAGACCGAAGAAATTAAAAAGTTATTAAAAAAAGAACTAACTTGTCTGGAGGAAGAAGTAGAAATAAACACCTGGTATAGAAAAGTAGGGTTTTGGGTCTTTGCAAGTCTTGCTACTCCCATTTTTATTTCAACAATAATAATACTAATCCAATATTCACTGGGGTTTACTCAATGAATTACAACCAATTTGAGCATTTGGTTTTTGAAGAATTTTTAGAGGATATGATCAACCCCTGGGCAAGCGACATTAACAGCGGAAGAATAGTTACTGCCGATACAGAAGAAGCAAAGAGCTTGGTTATGCGGACGATCCTTCACGAAAGCGGAGGACTCAAATACATCCGTCAAGTTAATGCGCAAGGGGACTATGGTCCTGGGTTTGGTTTAATTTCAATGCAGAGGAACCGCTGGTTTTGCACCTGGAGCGCAATAGACTCCCGGAAAAACGCAAGCCCGGAATGGGAAAAACTGTATCATTGGATTAGAACCGAGGTTATGAAGGGCCAATACGACGATATTGAAGAACTCCATTGGAATCTGGGACTTAATGTTGTTATGTGTCGGCTGGCTTATTTACTGGTCCCGTCTACGCTGCCGCCGGTGGATCTGGATAGCCAAGCGCAATACTGGTTTGATCACTACAATCAATCGCCAGAGGAACTAAGGGAAGAACGCGAAGGGGCTTTCAAACGAACGGTGAACAACTTTGGAATTAAATAAATTTACTCCCGCAGGGCCAGACGGACGCGAGACAAGGCGGATACTGGAAGAATTAAGTTTCCAGTGGATGAAACAACACGAACCGGAATTGAGAGCTGAACTCTGGAATAAACGTAGAAACTTTTGTGATATTACTCCTGTTTCTTTTGATAATGGTCCTGTTTGGCTGCTGATCCACTGTTATAAACACACAAAAGTTTTAGGGTTTCCGCAACCGGTGGCCGAGGTTCATTTTTGCGTTAATCCAGAACTGGCCAACAAAGCGATAATGGACCCAGAACCATTTGCAGAGTATTTTGAAGGTCTAAAAAAAGACGGATACCCTTTGGTTATCACGTATATACAAAACGATAACACAAGAGCCTTGAGGTTTGTGGACCGGCTTGGGATGGTGTCCTATAATACTTGTGAAGTGTTTGGGAAAACACACATTATGTTTGTGGCAGAAACGCAGAAAATAATAGATGAATTTCAATCCGTATTAAACGGAGGTAATTAAAATGGCAAGCGCAGCGGCAGTAGCAGGCGCGACAATAGTGGGGGGTGCGGCAGGGCGGATGTTAGCTCCAGACGCACCAGACGTGCCGGACCCCGTATTACCGCAAGCCCCAACACTACCACAAGCCCCGGAACTACCAGAAGCAGTGATGGGACCGGAGGAAGTAAGACAAGAGGTTCAACCGGGCGTTGAGATGGTCCGGCGGCAGCGGGAGGATGGTTCCGTGGTTATGGAGCCGGTAAGATCCGAAGATAAACAGCAGGAAATAGAACAAAGACGACAAATGATAGATGAGTTAATGGCAGCCGCGGGTGTTCCCGCGGAGGAAAGTGATCGCGTTGAAAGAGTAAGAGACGCATACTTGGATTATTTTGAGCAGGAAACCGCTGATGATTTTGCCCGCGAACGCGAACAATTACAAGCGCAACAAGTGGCCACGGGCCGCGCACACACAACCGCGGGAGCGGCTGCGACAGCGGCACAGAGAGGGGAACAACAAAGAGCCTATGAAAGGGCTGTCACCGAGGCCGATACGCTCGCAGGCGAGGAAGCGCGGGCTATGAGGACCCAGGATTTACAAGCCTTGCAGCAGCTCGGAGCAATAGACCAGCAAGAAGCTCAAAACCTGCTCCAGGGCCAGCAGCTTGCCGGACAAACTTTTGGCCAGCAGCTTGGGGCCGAGCAACAGGCGCGACAAGACGAGGTCCAGCGGCGTATGCTACCGTATGAACGGGATATGCAACAGGCCGAACTGGACTGGCAGGAAGAACAAAGCAGAGCGGAGCTGCTTACTGGCCAGCGACAACAACAGGCACAAGCGGACTATCAGGCGGATATGGCACGTCATCAATCTATGATGCAAGGCGCACAGACGGGGGCAAGTTTGGGAATGTTTGGTGGACAACAAGGATGGTTTGGCGGCGGCGGTGGTGGAACAACCCAAGCTCAACAACAAGCAGCACAACAAACAGCGGCCAGATACACAGACCCGGTGGCACCAACAAGTGTAAGGACAGACCTTATGCTGGGCCAACCCCGCCACGCTTTACCAGGACCAAGAGCATAACTAAATAACGGAGGCTAAAACAATGCCTATGCAACAGCAGTTTCAACCGAATCAAACACAATCACTACAAATGCTCGCTGAATCTATGCCACAAGAAGGTTTAGGTGGTGTTGCCCGTGGTGCTATCGGAGGCGCGGCAGCGGGACAAGAATATGCCAGACAGCAGGACTCCGCGGAAGCTATGACCAGCTTTTTAGAACAGAATCCAGAAGCGGCGATGGATGAAATAGGCAGACAGGCTATACAGGTTGGTTCCCAGATGGGAAATGAACAATTACTGCACAAAGGACGCGAGCTTATGGGCGCGTATGGACAACAGCAGCAGCTTGACCAGCAAGATATGCAGTTACAAGCAATGGAGCGTCAACAGCAAACAATACAAGGAACGCAAGAGGTGTTTCAACAAAACCCGGATATTATGGAAGGGCTTGTCCAAGGGGATGTAGACGCTTTGGCCGATTTTGTTAATGTGTATTCGACAGAACACGGTTCTAAAGAGGACGCGGTTATGGCTATGGCCGAAGTATTACAGCAGGGCCGAGCTATGAAAGCGCAGCAGATGGAAACGGAGCAACAACGACGACTGTTCCCCGTCCAGCTAAGGGGGGCGCAAGAGGATGTACGTGGTCAAATTGCCGAGCGTCAACTGATGGAACAAGAAGCTGAACAAGCGGGAGTTCCAATGGCTGGCCTGTTAGGTCCGCAAGCTGGTATGGACGACGAGTTAGATGATTTTGATTTTGAAGCCTCTCCAACGACAGAAGATGTTGAAGAAGAAGCGGATGACTCTGGGCTTTTGCCTTATCAGTTGGCTGGGAACTTAGCGTGGTGGCTTGGACGAGGCGGAGAACACTTAGGCCGCGTTATCCCAGAGGCCGTAACTGGAATAGCGGAAGGGGTGGGCCACGACACTGCCGACTGGGGGATTTTTAGGAGCGCTGGCGAAGCCGCGCAATTCAGAGAAGATCACCCAGAAGCTTCATATTTGGGAACCACGTTTGGTTTTGGCGGTCCGTCGGCAAGCAAAATCAGAGAGTGGAGACAGGAAAGAACGGAGGAAGAAATGGAAGAAAAACGCGGACGCGAACCAACCAATGAAGAACTTGGACAGATGGTTTCCAATGTAATGCCCAACGAGGGTTTAAAAAACCCGAAAATAATCGAAGCATTTACGCGATACTTGCGCCAGCAGCGGCGCACACCGAGAA
>PWFW01000123.1 GCA_003554225.1 Halanaerobiaceae bacterium
AACAGATGTATAATAATAGCAGATAAGTTCGAAAGGGGGATGATCATGCAGCAATCTTCAATGACTAATGACTCTAAATGAGTTCATGAACAGGTTTCCTGAGCTGACTTAATAGCCATGTTATTTTTTTATTTTTCTTTGCCCATTTTTTGCTGCAAAGCTTAAATTTTTATTCCAGCTGGCTAAAATATCATGGAGCTTTTTGGCCACACTTCTCTGATTATCATCCGGCAGATTTAAAATCAGGGTGTCCCTTCTGGCTCTAACACTGTTCAAAAAGGAATTTTTCTCATCTTTTAAAACTCCCAGAACAGGCAGACTGGAGGAGAAGGTCTGGAAAACCTGATTTTGAAATTTAACGGCATTAATTTCAAAACGCCCCAGCTCATCCATTACCACCAGTGTGCTGGTATCTCTTTGCTCAAGCAGTTTTACACCCTGCTGGTCAAAAACCTCAGAATTAATCTGCCAGAAGTGGGTTCCTGTATTTTTACGTCGGGCGAAGCAATTTTTTTCCTGCAGTCTGACTTTTTCCGGATTTTCAAAATATTCGCGGGCTGAAACCAGGTAAAAAGCCAGGGGAGAGTTATCTTTTACTTTTTTCATTACCACAAATCCAGTGAGCTGGAAATCAAAGATGTTCAGCAACTCTACCAGCAGAGAGGTTTTACCCGAATTTTTTTGTCCGGTTAAAAAAACATTATTTTGTTCATATCTATCAACTCTTTCAGGCAATTTTTACACTCCTTCTGGGATAATATCTCAGAATTTTTATCTCAGAGTTTTTCTATCCTGAATTTTTATTTATTATCTGCAGTAAAAGTTGCTGCCAGCAGTAACTGTACCAGAACCTTGCCGTTGTGGCATTTGGGGCTGCCAGTAAAGTAGAGTGCTCTTTTTATGATTATCAATCCACAGGTTTCTGCCCCTGCTGGTGAGTCTTTCCCGCAGAAACTCCTTCAGTACATTTTTTTCCTCTTTCGTTTCAATATGATAGTGATTGCTAAAAAACTGCACTGCCTCGTTGAAATCAGTAAAGGGCTGGCCAAATTGATAGCAGAAATGTTTGCTCTGATAATCGATGCCCCAACCATGTAAGATCTCCGCTGTATCCTGATAAGAGCAGTCATGCTGCCGCAGAGGGCGTTCTAATCTATTGAATAACTCATCGCTGCCAAAGGAATGTTTTCTCTTTTCAGACGGCAACAAAAGCAGGATGATATCTGAAGCCAGCAGATTCATTTTTTCCAGGGAAGCCTTTTGGCCCATGACCTGAGGGCCGGAATATGAAGAAAAGATTGCTGGCCAGGTATCTGCTGAATATTTTCCAGCAAAATTCTGCCAGTCCCCTTCCTGCAGGTTAATTTGATCAGCAAATTTTTTTTCCAGCTTAACTTTCTTTAGATGATTTAAAGCTTCCCGGGATTTATCCAGAGCGGTTACTTTTATACCTCTTTTTGCCATTGCGCGGGCAAATGCCCCGATTCCACAGCCTATATCCAGCACTTTTTTCTCAGCTGGCAGCAGAGGCTGGAAAAAATCAATAAAATTTTCGGGGTAATAATTGAACTCAAGTGCCTGTTCATACCAATAGATCTCTTTTTCATCCCACCTCAATAAGATATCACCCCGTTAAATAATTGAAATTTTTTTCAGCTGCTTTCTCCCTTCGCTATATTTATAAAAACATAACGAAAGTAAAAAAATTAACTTCTTTAATTATATCTATCAGCCCTGACAAATGTCAAGCAAAGCTTATTATAGTGAAGTCCAGAAATTATTCTTCATCACAATCCTGCTGGATTTCATGCCAGAAATCATCGCCAAAGAATTCATTAAAAAGACAGTCTAACTCCCTCTCACTTTTAACCTCGAAGGCCTGAAAGCGCTGGAGCAGATGCAGGAGGATTTATCAGATGCAGGAGAGAGTTAGGGCAGAATTTATCAAATAAATCCCGGGGAATGCTGAACCAGCATGTCAAACATATACTGATTTTATCAGCACTTTTTTTCCCTCTATATTATTATTTAACTATTATTACAGAAACCCTTTCTTAAACTTATTGTATAAACAAAAATTCCTATATTGTATTGCAGATAGCATAGTTTTAAGCAGGAAAGCTGCAGGCATTATTTTGATTGCCACTTGAAATTTTAACTTAAATTGTACTCTGGAAATCCTGACACACCATAAGTAAGTCAAATTCTAGCCGAGGATTTGACACTTTAATGGACTTGATTTATAAACCCTGCTCACCTATTTGAAACACTGCTTACCTTAGTATTGGTGTATATCTTGTTTAACCTGGATATAAATGATAAAATATAAATAGGTGGAGAATAAATAAACTGGACTGCTGTCCGATGGAAAAAGGTATTTTATTACTCTGGCATATCATTGAAGAGGGGCCTGTTAGCAGAGGGCCTGTTTTTGTTTTATTATTTTAACCTGGTGGTGAAAACAACATGAAATTTAAAAGTGGTTTTATTGCTATGGTTCCCGACAGTGATCCTGAGGAACACAGATGCAGTCTGGAAATGTCCTGTTATGAATTTAAAGCCCGGCTGGTTAGAAATCAGGAAGAGGCTGTGGCTGCAGGCAAAGATCTGGCTGAAAAGGAAGGCATTCACTCTCTCATTTTATGTCCCGGTTTTACTCATGAGCAGATAGCTGAAATATCCCGGGCAGCTGGAGATGAGGTTGGTGTTGCGGTGGCCAGAGGAGATGGTCCCAGCAGCAGAATAGCCGGTCAGGCTATCAGAGAAGCTGGCTGGGGTGATAACTAATGGAAGTCTATACCAGGACCGGTGATAAAGGCACTACCAGTTTGTACGATGGCTCCCGGGTTCCTAAGGATTCCGCCAGGGTCGAGAGCTATGGCACTCTTGATGAACTGAATTCCCAGCTGGGTCTGGCCAGAAGTTTAATTGCTGAAGAGAGAATTTCTCAGATTATTTTTCGGGTGCAGCGAGAGCTTTTTGATGTTGCCGGGGAACTGGCAACCAGTGATCCGAAAAAGTTCCCCGAAAAGATAGGCGAAGCAGAGGTCGAGCAGCTTGAGAGCGATATTGACAGTTTTCTCAATTCCATGAACAAGAAGGAGAAATCCAGATTTATTGTTCCCGGCAGCAGCCAGGCCAGTGCTGCCCTCCATGTGGCCAGAACCATCTGCCGCCGGGCTGAGAGAAGGACAATAACCCTGACCGGGGAAGCAGAGATCAGAGAGGTTATTCTGAAATATTTAAACAGACTGTCTGATTTAATTTACACTTTAGCCCGATATTCTGAGGTCAAGCTGGATTATGTTGAATTTAAAAAAGAAGAATAGCTAAACAGGTAGAAGTGCTAAAAATGCTAAGACAGCTAAAATTGCTAAGACTATATCTTTTGTTCTTGCTATCTGCTTTTCTCTATACTGGCTCTGTTTTTGTTCTCCCTTCCGGGTTTATCAAATTATACTGAAAAAAGAAGGTTTTTTTTCACCTGTGGCTAATTATATTAATAGGCAAAAATTTTTTTAAGAAATATTTTTTTGAAACAGGATCAGGAAATCAGCAATAGAAACAGTTTTTACGAAGCAGCAATAAATATAGTTTTCCCGATTAGCCGGGATATTAACCTTTACCTTACAGGAGTGATAAAATGGATGATCTTGATGCAGTTGCTGCCATTGAAGGACGCCGCAGCATTCGCAAATTTAAGCCAGAACCGGTTGCCCGTCAGCTGCTTGAGGAATTATTAAAATTAGCTGGCTGTGCTCCTTCCTGCGATAATAACCAGCCCTGGAAGTTCGTTGTACTTGAGGGACAGGTTAAGGATGAAGTAATAGAAGTAATCCATAATAAAGCTACCAGTTTAAAAAAGGATGAAGTGGCCATCGGTTCCTGCCTGGAAAATGTCCGCAGCATGAGGCAGTCACCTGCCATTGTAATGGTTTATCGGATTAATCCGGAAGAGGATGAGGAGGCTGAGCTTCCATCTTATCGAGGAGATATAACCGATGCCCTCTCCATTGGAGCAGCTATAGAGAATTTTCTGGTTGCAGCTACCGCCAAGGGACTGGGCACTCTCTGGATCAGGGATGTTCTGCTGGCTGATGAGGAGATTAATGAGATTATCAAAGAAGAGGGGCGGCTGATGTCTGCTCTGGCAGTAGGTCATGCCGTGGAACAGCCATCTTCCGGAGAACGCAAGCCTCTCACCGAATTTGTTAGCTGGCGGGAATAAAGTAGATAGCAGAAAGCATAAAGTATAAATCATAGATATCAATAATAGAGTATAAAGAATATAGCAAAAAGAATAAACCATAAACCATTGTTAGCAAATATATTTTTTGTGAAAACTTTGTAACAGGCTGGTTTGTAACAGGCTGGATTAAATATCATTTTGATTAAATATCAGGCTGGATTAAATATCACATGGATTAATAAACCCGCCGGGCAGGGCGGGTTTTTGCTTTGTTTCTTCATTATTATGGGCAGCTTATTTTGGGTGATTTTTTAAAAGGAGTTTCTTGTTATTTAGCAGAATTTGCTCCAGATTTAACTTGACAAAAGTGTTTGGGTATATTATTATGTTACTAGGATACCCAATAGGGGTATTATATTTAAGTTATAAATTGATGAAACCCAATAATTGTTCTGGAGGGGTTTATAATGACAGATTCAAAGAAAATAACATTAAAGATTAAGGGCATGACCTGCACTAACTGTTCCAGCACCGTGGAAAAAGTTCTTAATAATTTATCCGGTGTCATTTCTGCCAGTGTCAATTTTGCCGCTGAAAAAGCCTATGTGGAGTATGATCCGGAAGAAATTTTACCCCGGGATTTAAAAAAGGCTGTTGATGATTCCGGTTATGAAGCTGACTTGCCAGAAAAAAATCTGGCGACAGTTCAGTATAGAATTGGAGGAATGACCTGCTCTTCCTGTGTTCAGGAGATAGAGAAAAATTTAAATGTGCTGGAGGGTATTGAAGAAGCCAGCATTAATTTTGCCAGTGAAACTGGCAGGATTAAATACGACCCTGAAGTAGTTCGTTCTCACGAAATAAAAAAGCTGATTGAGCAGACCGGCTATCAGGTTGAGCAGCTTAGCGAAAGCAAGGAAGACCGTCAGGATTGGGAGGAGGAAAAGGTTTCCCGGGCTTTTCGTCGAATGCTCTTCGGGATTGGTTTTGCAGCACCTATAATGATTTTGATGATGATCAATATGTTTCTGGTCGAGATTCCCTATTACTTTCAGCTGATGCTTATTCTGGGCTTTCCCCCGATTTTTATTGCCGGGCGGGATACCCATAAGGCAACCTGGCAGGCTCTAAAAAATCTCAATCCCAACATGGACACTCTGGTGACCATGGGTTCAGCAATACCCTATCTGCTCTCCTTTCTCGGTTTAATCTGGCCGATAACTTCCTTTGTGGAAATGGCTGCCTCCATCATGGCCTTCCACCTGATAGGTAAGTATCTGGAAACTAAAGCTAAGGGTCGGGCCTCTCAGGCCATCAAACGTCTGCTGGAGCTGGAAGCCCGGACTGCCAGGATTTTAATTGACGGGGAAGAGCAGGAGGTACCGATTGAGGATGTCCAGGTTAGTGATGTAGTGGTGGTTAAACCGGGAGAAAAAATACCGACCGATGGAGTGGTAATCTCAGGATCAAGTACCGTCGACGAATCGATGGCCACCGGAGAATCAATCCCGGTTGAGAGAAGTGAAGGTGATGAAGTGATCGGTTCTACCATTAACAAGCAGGGGAGACTTCAGGTTAGGACCACCAGGGTTGGTCAGGATACCTTTCTTTCCCAGGTCATCAAAATGGTTGAGGAAGCTCAGGGCTCCAAGGTTCCGATTCAGGAATTTGCCGATCAGGTGACCGGCTATTTTGTTCCGGTAGTAATTACTATCGCTGTCTCAGCCTTTATTCTCTGGATGCTATTTCCTGAATTTTTTGTTGGTATAGTGGCATACTTTAACTTTCCCTGGAGCGCTACCGGCCTCCCTCAGATTTCTCTGGCTATTCTGGCCACTATTGCTGTGCTGGTAATCTCCTGTCCCTGTGCCCTGGGACTGGCCACCCCGACAGCTATCATGGTGGGCAGTGGCAAGGGAGCAGAGAAAGGCGTTTTAATCCGCAAGGGAGAGGCCATTCAGACCTTGAAGGATATAGATATCATTGCCTTTGACAAGACCGGAACCATCACCAAAGGTGAGCCAGAAGTCACCGATGTTATTACCTCCGTTGATTTAACTGCTGAAGAGCTGATCTTCTTCAGCGCCAGTCTGGAAGCTGCTTCCGAGCATCCTCTGGGCGAGGCCATAGTCAAATTTGCCCGGGAGGAAAAGGAGCTGGAGCTTGATGAAGTTGAAGAGTTTTCAGCCCTTACCGGTCGGGGAGTTCAGGGTCAGGTGTCCGGCAAAAAAGTTTTAGCCGGCAGCCGCCGTCTGCTGGCTGAAAATGAAATCAGCTATGAGAAGTTAGAGGACCAGCTGGAGAACCTGGAAGCTGAGGGTAAGACCGCCATGCTGATTACCGTGGATGGTCAGCTGGCAGGGATTGTGGCAGTGGCAGATACCCTGAAAGAGGATTCCAGCAGAGCTATTGCCGAACTGGAAGAGATGGGCATTAAAACTGCCATGATTACCGGCGATAACTCCCGCACAGCTAAGGCTATTGCTGAAAAGGTCGGAATTAGCCGGGTCCTGGCTGATGTCATGCCCGATGGTAAAGTTGATGAGATTAAGAAGCTGCAGCAGGAATATCAAACTGTAGGTATGGTTGGTGATGGCATCAATGATGCCCCGGCCTTAAAACAGGCCAATGTGGGAATTGCCATCGGCACAGGTACTGATATTGCTATTGAAGCTGCAGATATTACCCTGGTCCGGGGTGACCTCAGTTCGGTCATTTCAGCTGTTAAGCTCTCCCGGGCAACCTTCCGAAAGATCAAGCAGAACTATTTCTGGGCCTGGTTTTACAATGGCATAGCCATTCCGGCTGCCTTCTTTGGGCTGATTCACCCCATAATTGGAGCAATTGCCATGTTTACCAGCTCAATCAATGTTGTTTTAAACTCTACCAGGCTCAGAAAAGCTGATATCGATCCAGCTTATCTTTAAATCCTGATATTTTTTTAAACACACCCTCCTGATTTTTATATCAGGAGGGATTTTCTCCCTCAAATCAAGTTATTTTTTTCACCTTTGTAGAAGGAAACAGGCAGCTGGTATTGAATTAATATATGTAGGTTCTTATCCTGTTCCGCTGTTGCTTTTATGTTGATACTTTTTTATGTTGGTGCTTTTTGTTTTGGGACTTTTGTGCTGGAATTTTTGTCTTGGTGATTTTATATTGGAACTTTTGTCATGGGACTTTTGTCTTTGTGTTTTTATATTGGAACTTTTGTTTTGGGGCTTTTGTGCTGGTACTTTTATATTGGTAGCTGGCAAAATATATTTTTTTAGGGAGAGCAATCAGGTCAATCAGAGAGAATAATCAAATCAACAGAAAATTCATATAAGATAGACAGGGTACACAGAGGTTTCCCACCGTAAACCAGATATTTAGCTGCTTTTGCGAAATTAATTTCCAGGTCATTTTTAAATTATGAAAATAATTTTCAAGTAATTTTCTTTTATGTGCAGGCAATTTTCTTTTACGTGCAGAAAAAGTATGTGTAATGTGTCTGAAAATTTCATTTTTCAA
>PWFW01000032.1 GCA_003554225.1 Halanaerobiaceae bacterium
CTCTCTAATATTTTCCAGAGAAATCTTCTCTTTCACCGCCAGAGTCAGCAAAGAGCTGAGTTCTCCGGCATTTTCACCAATAGCATGAGCTCCCAGGATTATATTTTCATCCTGAGAAACTAGCAACTTTAATCTGCCATCTCCGCTGCCCAGGGTTAAAGCCCGTAGATTTTCTGTAAATTCCGCACTTTTAATACAGATATCACTGCTGCTTTGGTCTATATCAGCTTCTCTCATCCCTATCCCGGTAACCTGAGGTGAGGTGAAAAAAACATAGGGAAGACTTTGATAATCAACGTTAGTTTCTCTGCCAAGAGAGGCCCGGGCTGCTGCTTTCCCTTCCTGGATAGCAGCATTTGCTGAGGCAATGCCGCCAATTAAATCCCCGACAGCATATATATTTTCAATCGAAGTAGTAAAGCTAGAATCAACCTCAATAAACCCCTCTCCAGATCTGGTCAGACCAAGATCCTCAGACCCTTGAGGAATAACTGCTTCAGCACCGCCGGTTAAAAGGAGAGCATCAGCTTCAATCACAAAACCCTTATCTTCATCAATATTACGGCAGCTGAGGCTCAGCCCGGTCCCTTCAGCTCTCTCCTCCTCTTCTCTCTTTAAAGAGCTGTAACTATCAATGGTGCAGGAGGTTTTTATATTAATGCCTTTGACTTTCAGTTTTTCTTCCAGCAGTTCTGCTATCTCAAAATCACAGGCAGGCAGCAGCCTGGCTTCCTTTTCCAGCAGAATAACCTCAGTGCCAAGCTGCTGAAAAAGGCAGGCAAATTCACAGCCTTCGACATCTCCTCCCAGAATAGCAATTCTCTCCAGATTCAGCCAGTACCCGCTCATTACCTCCTGATAGGTAATTATTCCCTTATCGGGATCTGCTGAAAATTCCAGGGGTGATATAGGTCTGCTGCCGGTGGCCAGAATTATTTTCTCTGCCGAAATAACCTGCTGCTCATTATCTGAGGTAATCTCAATATTCTTTTTGCCCTTAAAGCTGGCTTCACCTGTAAAGACAGCAATCCCGGCTTCCTTGAGTTCAATATTCCAGCAGGTTCTGGCTGTCTCCTTCCGCAAATTCATAATTCCAGGTATCTCATCCAGGCTATCAATCTTCTCATCCCGGGCCAGATCAAGCAAAACTTTGGAAATAAAGTAACCCTGATTAATGGCTTTTCCTCCTGGAGCACTCTTTTCTATCAGGGCAGTCCTGCAGCCCTGTCTGCTAAGTTCCCGGGCAGCTGATACCCCTCCCGGACCTCCACCGATCACTGCTACATCAAATTTCATTTTCTATCCCCCCATTAATGCCTCTATCATCCTGGCCTGTTATCTCACTTTCCTCCCGGTCAGCTGAAGTGCATAATTAACCAGCATTCACGGGATTTTTTAAGGCACAGGGAACCAGAGTAGTGCATTTGCCGCAAACATCGGCATTTGCTGATTTAAAAAAGTCCACATTTTTAAGGCAGATCTGGTAGCATTTTTCTTTGTCCAGCCCTGAAATAGTAAGTGCTCCAAATACGCAGCGTTCCAGACAGCGATTGCATTCCTCACCGGCTCTCTTCAGACAGTATTCCTGCTCCGGCCTGGTATCTCTAACAATCTCCAGATCGGTTATTAGACTGCCAATCCGCCCGGCACTGCCCTTTACAGTAATCAGCATCTGATGCTCACCAAACTTTCCCAGGCCTGCAATATAGGCAGCATGTTTGTGGGACCAGTAACTGATCAATTTCTCCCGGGAAAAATTGTGGGTGGCTGCAGCAAAATCAGCCCTCCCTCCCAATTTTTCCAGCTCCTGCTTTAATCTTAAATTAACTCTGGCAATCAACTGATTTGTCTCCAGATAGGCCCGAAACCAGGGCAGTGAAGCCCTGCGTCCCTCTCCGTTAGATTCTGAAATGGCCGGAATAAAGGGCAGAAAATAACAGATAACTGACCGGGCTCCAGGAAGCATCTCCTCCGGCAGCTGATGTTCCAGCCCCACAGCCTCTTTAAGCTCGCTGAAGAGCTCATCCTCAGCAGAGGCAACTGCCACCAGCGGTTTTCGCCAGCGGGAAATCACCCCGCAGTTTTGGGAAAAATCATTAATCTCCTGCTCTATCCAGAGCTGGATATCCTCCTTTATATTCAGCATTTTAGCTCCTTTCCAGCCGGCATGTTAAATTCTGCAGTCAATTTATCCTCTATTTTTCACAGCCTTTAGTTTAAAACTGATCAGCAAAGCTACAGCAGACAGCAGCAAAATTATGGAAAAACCCTGCTGGTATCCAGCGAGAGTATAGGCTCTGCTTCCTTCCAGAATCTCACCCTCCCAGGTAGCGTCAAGCCTCCAGCCAATTAGAAAATTAAAGATAATCGTCCCCAGAAAAGGAGAGAGGTTTATTAAACCGGTGGCACTTCCCTTTAAATCAGGGAAGAGAACTTTTATATTGGTAAAGGTGGTAACAATAAAGGTGCCGGAAAATCCCAGGATAAAGAGCAAAACCACGAGCTGCCAGAGCGGCAGTACCGCTCTGAAAATTACCAGAATGTAAAACCAGATTAAGAGATTTATCAAAACTGCAATTCTGATCATTCTAATCCGGCTGCCCAGTTTCTTCTCAAACCAGCCCAGGAGAGCCGAACCTGCTACCATTCCAAAAGTTATAATCATGACAAAATTTGCAGCCATATCCCGGGAAACTCTGAAAACGTGGGTTAAATAGGGTACCAGCCAGAGCCCGGAAAGGCTCATCTGGCTGCCAAAGACAATAAAGGCTACAAAAAAATAGCCCCAGAACTGTCTGCTGGTGACCAGAACATTCATTCCCTGTAAAATCTCCCGGAAACTTCTGCTGTCATTTTCTGCTCCATAGTCAACTTTCAGACCCAGCTCTGCTGGATTATCCCGGACAAAAAACCAGATCAGTCCGGCAACAATAAGCGATATCACTGCAAATATATTCAAGGAAAGCCGCCAATCCAGCAAATTCAGCAGCAGTGACAGAGGGGTGGCAGCCAGGAGAGCGCCTGAAGTTCCGATTAGTGATGTCCAGCCCAGCAGTCTGGTAAAGGCCTCCGGTGGAAACCAGTTAGCTATTACCCGCAAAATTGATACAAAAAAGGTTGCCGAACCAATCCCGATAAAAAGACGACCGGTATAGGCCAGTGCCGGCCCTCCTGCCAGGGCAAAAATAAAGGCGCCTGAAGCAATAGAAAGCATACCGGCAAAGGTAATCCTGCGAACCCCATATTTATCGGTTATGATACCTACCGGAACCTGCAAAAATCCGTAGGCATAAAAATACAGGGAAGAAAGGGTTCCCAGTTGAGTGGCAGATAGATCCAGATCACTGGCCAGCATGCTGGAAAGAACTCCAATAGAAAACCGGTGAAAGAAGGCAATTAAGAAAGAAAAGAAGAGAATTAAATATATTTTCCAGCGATAACTTGCTAATCTGGTTGAAATAGTTTTCTCCTCCGATCACCTTAAATAGTAAAATCAAAAATAAAAGATTTATTATGAAGGGAAGTTTTTTCATATCTTATAAACTATCTAAATACCAATACCTGTCATTAACCTGACATTGATGATAGCAAATAGATATCTGCAAAATAGATTACTGCATGTAGATTACTGCAAAATATTATATCATCATAATAAAAAATCTGCCAGTATTACTTGAAATCTTCCCCGGTAGAGGTGAGCGCAAGTTTGCCGTGATGCACTCCCTTTAAACTTATAAGCTTCCTGGTAACTTCCTGCAATTCTCTGGCTTTCCCCTTGACCACAATTACCTCCAGACAAAAATCATGATTTAAGTGGACATGAAGGTTGGACTCAAAAAGATGATGATATTCATGCTGAAGATGGAGCATCTTCTCGGTCAGCTCTCTCTGATGATGATCAAACACTAAAGTCAGGGAGCCCACCACCTCTTCCTCACTCTCCTGCCATTTCTTTTCAACCAGCTTATCTCTGATCAAATCCCTGATGGCTTCGGAGCGATTATTATAGGTATCACCGATTAGGTCATCATATTTCTTTAAGAGCCTTTCATCGATTGAAACCCCGAAACGAACCAGATCTGACATAAATAACAACCACCCTTCTCATTAGTCCGCATTAGTTCGTATTTTTTTCAGATATTCCAGAGCAGCCTGCAGTTGATTGTCCCGGCCTGCCCTTACCTCTTCCAGTTTTAATCTCACCTTTCGATCCGGCAGGGCTGTTTTGTTTTCTACAACCTGATAGTTTTCATCCCGGAGTTCCTGAAGACCGAAACCCAGCCGGTATCGACCGCAGGGCAGTTCGGTATACTCGGTCAGACCCTGTCCGGAAAAAACCAGTTTCGAACCCATAACCTTTCCCAGTTCATGGGTCAAAACCATTCTGACAAATATATCACCTGCACTGAAGGTGGCAGAATTGGCCAGGACCACCACCGGAACCTCTCTGAGAAAACTTTCTTCAACCGGTGTAATCTTCCAGTGCCAGTATCCGCTGTACCCTTCTCCTGCCGGCCTGGGGCTTCTTCTTCCTGCAGTTATATCTCCCAGAACTCTTTCAGGATGAAACCTTAAAAATTTTTCGCTGTAACGGTAGCGGTAGTGTCCGACAACTATCGACTCCTCAATCAAATACTCCAGAAGTCTGCGAAAACTTTCATTGCCTCCCTTATTATATCTGAGATCCAGGATTATACCTCTGATTTCATCCCTTTCCTGAAGCTCATTTAGCCAGCTTTCAAGCCTGTTCTGCATCTCAACAGGATGGATCTGAAAATCATTTATCCTCATAATTCCAGCTGCAAAATTTTTATCATAGGAAAATTCAAGGGATTCATCGCTGCCGGAGGGCTCCTGATTTAGTTTTAATATCGATTCTCGAGAAATAGTTCTCTGAGAATCAGGCTCCTGCCAGAGAACCTCCCTTTTCCCCTCTTCATCCCTGACAGTCAGAAGCAGTTTCCCGGGAAGTTCACCCTTCTTGAGCTGATACTGAGAGTAATAATGTTCTTTGATAAGAACCCGGTCTCTGGCCTGGGCAGTATTACCGCCACCTCCCCAGGTTTTGATAGTATCTGCAATCAGGTCGGTAAAATCCAGCCCATTAAACTTCAGTAATTCCCTGCCTGTCAGGTTAAGCTCTTCAGGAGCAGCTATTATTATAGGTCTGTCTTCTATCCACCTGATATCCAGCAGGCCCTGATAATTATGGCTGCGAAATAATTCTGACCACTGATCATCAATCGGCCTCAATCTTAAATGTCCATCCTGAAGATTATGAACAAAATTTCCCAGAATTTTGAATTCCTCTGCGGCAGTTATATCTTCAGTAAGTTCTCTGCCAGCCTGTAAGTACTTCTGCTGAAAATCAAAATCCAGATGTTCTTCCTTGAAGTCCAGGTTGAGATAACCGTCCTTAATTTCCTGATAAACAAAATCTAAAACATTTTTTCTTTCTTCTCTATCTCCTGCATAAACCTCAAATCCGCCATCTCCAGCCTCGATAATTAGCAATGGTAAAATAAATATAGCTATAAAAAATAAGACTAAAAACACTTTCAGGGCTGAGATATTATTCCTGCTGATCCTGCTGTATAGATTGATTTTCATGGGATTACCTCGTTTAATTTTTGCGATAATAAATCTGACTCTCTAATTCTTATAACTTTCTGATTCCTATCAATAACTTAAACACAAAATAGACCTATCAATAACTTAATCTCAATCAGATAATACAATGACTTAATATAAATCTGAGCTTTCAATCCGCTCTCTCAATCTGTTAATTTTATCTGAATATAATTGTAACACATTATTAATAAAAAGAAAAAACCCTGTCTATCCTGAAAATAGACAGGGCAGCCTCTCTCTTTAATACTCAAATCGCTTATAATTATTGCTAGCTGACAATATTTACTTCAGGCAGTTCCAGATTATAGACTACCAGTTCCTGGGAAACTTCATCTTCCAGGCCAAAATCATCAGCCGGCTCATCCATTTCTTCAAATTCATCCTCATCGGGAACTCCACAGGCTGCTGCAGCAAAAACTACCAGAGTCAGGACCAGAACCAGAGCCATCACCTTATGCATTTCTCTAAACTTTTTCATCTTCCCAACCTCCTAAAAATTTTAATATTAAAACTCCAAAAATATTTCACTATTAATATTTTAAAGCCAAATTTTGATAATCATGTGAGAATTTAATTAAAAGTTCTTTATTTTACAGCTCAATGATTAAAAGTCATCGTCAAGGTCGAGATCCAGTTCAGGCTCTTCGCCATTGACAAATTCAATAAATTCCTCAGTGACATCTTCCGCTCCGCTGAGAACAGCCATATCAGACAGGATCAAATCATATCCCTTTTCTGTTCTGAAATCTTCCAGATCCGGTTCTATAACATCAAGCAGTCCCTGCTCAGCTCCCTGCTCAATCATAGCAGCCTGCTGCTGAAATTGCTGCTGGATCTGCATCATTTCTTCTTCATCCTCTTCCGGATCCAGGTCTCCAATCTGTTCTTCAAATTCCTGCTGCAGGCTCATCATCTCCTCCTGAAGTTCAGCCTGATAATCGGCTGCACCAGGATGATGCTGCACAACCTGCTCAAGATTAATCTTCCCGGCAGTAAAACCTTCCTGAGCTTGGGCTGCAGTTGAAAAACCTAGAACAAGAACAAGGCTTAATAATAATACCAGTAATCTTTTTTTTCTTTTTAACAAAATTTCCCCTCCTTAAATTATTTCTCAATAAGTTTTAGCTTTTTTATGTTATTTATCCTGCTTGATTAAAATTATATATGTCAGTTTTGATAAAACTATGATAAGCAGTTTAAGATTTCAAGAAGTTAAGCAGGCTATCCTCTTTCTCTCTTCAAATCAGGAATATGCCTGATTATTATTATAAGGGATGCTGCCAGGAGAAAAATAAAAAGCTCCAGACTTGATTCCTCAAGTAAAACTACAGCAGCTGGAGTTATCAGGAAAGCGATTATCGAACTCAGAGTAATTTTTTTAGAAATTAAGTAGAATGCTGTCCAGCTCACCAGAAAAAGTATTAGAATCCAGGGATTAATAATAATTAAAGTTCCCGAAAAGACAGCGATGCTTTTCCCGCCTTTAAAATCCAGATATACAGGAAACATGTGACCGATTATCGCCAGCAGAGCAGCCAGCAGGGATAAGTACTGAGGATGATCCAGCAATAAAGGAAGGCTGGCAGCCAGACTCCCCTTACCCACATCCATGATAAGAGTTATGATAGCAGCCCTTTTCCCCAGCATTCTTAATACATTATAGGTTCCCATATTTCCGCTGCCAGCCTCTCTAATGTCAACTCCAGCAAATCTATGAGCAATCAGCCAGGCTGAAGGAATACTTCCCAGTAAATAACCTGAAAGAAGCAGAAAAAATATATCCATTGCCAAAAACCCCTTTCTTGTGGCATTCTGAATTAATAATAACAGAAATCAGTCACTTCTGTCACAAAAATATTATATTTATTTTGCTTTTGCTATTTATTTATTTTGTGATTTATATTATAATCATTATAGTAATGATTTTCCTTATGATTTTCCATTAATATTTATC
>PWFW01000299.1 GCA_003554225.1 Halanaerobiaceae bacterium
TCGAACATTAAATCCTCGAGCTGAAAGCTCTGATTTCAGCTGTTTTAATAGTGAACTATCCCCAGCATTATCCTGATTTTCTACAGGCCTAACTTCTTTCTGGTTGAGATCCAGCAGCAAAATTTCTTTATTTCGCCCCGGGCTCAGCAGCAGTTTTTTCTGGCTGTCAGCCAGCAGAGTGATCGCTCTAGTGCAAACCTCCTCGGCAATCTCATCTCCCTGCTGATGCAGTTTTTGAAAATGCTGTCTGGAAAAACCGGTCTTCTCCTGCCAGTCCAGTCTCTGCTGTTTGGCTGTCAGAATGCGAATAAGCGATCTATTTATTCTCTCCTGGCTTAAATCACCCTGTCTGACAGCCTGCTCCAGCCGCTTTAAAACCTCTATCTGTCTGCTCCGGGAATGAGATACCAGAATCTGGTCACTGCCTGCCTGTAGCGACTCTAAAGCCCCGGAGACAGTTCCCCGGGTTGTCCTTATCCCATCCATTTCCATACAGTCGGTGATTACTAGGCCTTTAAAACCCAGTTCCTTCCGCAAAAGCCCGGTTAATATTTCCGGCGAAACTGTGGCCGGCCTTTCAGCATCATCTATCAGACCGGGAAAGGCAATATGAGCAGTCATAATGCTGTCAATGCCCGTTGTAATTGCGGTTTTAAAGGGTCTGAGCTCAATCTTATCCATTCTCTCCTTAGCATGTTTTATCACCGGCAGTTCCAGATGAGAATCAACCGCCGTATCACCGTGGCCGGGAAAATGTTTGCCGCAGGCCAGCACTCCCTCCTGCTGCAGTCCCTGCAGATATGCCTGCCCCAGCTCAGCCACCATACCAGGGTCGCTGCCAAAGGAGCGATTACCAATAATTGGATTATCGGGGTTGTTGTTTACATCCAGCACTGGAGCCAGATTAAAGTTAATACCTAGATATTTAAGCTGGGCAGCTTTTGCTCTTGCCAGTCTGGCAGTTAGCTCGGGAGAACTGACTGCTCCCTGAGCCATGGCCCCCGGGAAATGTGTCATGCCGGCCACCCTGGTAACACTACCACCCTCCTCATCAGCAGCAATAAATAAAGGAATTCCCTGCTGCTGGAGGGAGAGCTTCTGCAGTTCCCGGGAAAGCCTGGCTGCCTGACGGGGATCAGTCAGATTGCGGCTAAAAAAAATAATCCCGCCAATCTGATATTTTTCTATCAATTCTCGAACCTCTCCAGTCACTTCCTGGCCGGCAATTCCCACCATCATAAGCTGTCCCAGTTTCTCCTTTAAAGACATTTTCTCAATTAACTGCCGGGGAAGCATGTTTTCATCTCCCTCATGTTAAAATTCTAATATTTTTCAGCAATTATTTAGCTGCCAGATAATCAACTGCTTACAGAGCTCTGAAACTAAAACTGCAGAGATTATTATATGATTTCTGAGACTGGCATTTCTCCGTCAAAAAATTTAGATTTAAAAAAATTCCAAAAAAATTCAGGCCGGTCAATCTTTGATTAAGAGCGATTCAGGCTCCCAGCCATTTAAACGCCAGATTGCCTCCTGCCAGGAGAGAGCCTCCTCCCGGGTTACCCTTTCCTTAACATCATAGCTTTTTTTATCCTGCATATTTAATAAATTCTCTTCAAGCTGGTGCAATCTCCTTTTTTCGGTTTCAATTAAAAAATTCTTCAGTTTTCCGCTGGTAAAAAAACTGAAACTGGCCAGGGTTTCCTCCAGATGCGGCAGGCACAGGCCGTCACTGTCCCGGTATATCTCCTGATATTCGCTTATCTTCAAAAGCTTCAAAAAAGTTTTGATTAACAGGCTGCTTCTGTTCTCGGTTATTTCACAGACGGGACACTGGTTATTTATTATCGGAGTTATGCTGCTGAGATCATCTAAGTTCCTGGAGGCCTGAGGAATTACCCCGTGATATAATCTGGCTACACTGCTGCTGCTGATTGATCGCCTTTTCTTGATAATTTTGATTAAAAGTCTGTTGTGCTCAGGGCAGAAACCATAGGTTTGCTTAAATTCCTGGTGAATTTCAGGGTCTGAAGTGTCATAAAATAAATTCCAGATATATTTTTCTGCTGACTCTCTCTGCAGTCGACAGATAGGACATTTATCCATATTTAGAGCATATTCTATTCGAACTGCTGCCAGATTTTTATCCAACTCTCTATCACCCTGTTCAATAAAATAGATACCATAAAAATGCTGCCGCTATAAATAATATCACCCGGGAAATGCCCTTTTCCTGCCTCAATAATATATAAAAAAACTGATTTATTCAAATCAATTTTCATTAAAGTAAATCAAAATCACAACAAATAAATCTCCCGGGATTTAAATCTCTTAATTTAAAAAGTTTAAACCCTCCGCAGTCGTTCCAACGGAAGGGTTTTTTCTGCATTCTATGTCTTGCTTAATAATTTGCCATGCCTTTTATGATTTTTCATGATCTCCACTTATAGATTAAATTAATCAGCGATAGTTTCCTGGTCGTCAATCTCTTCACCACCGGGGTCGGTATCAGCTGAAAACCCTCTTCCCTGATCTTCTTCTGCCTCTGCTTTTTCTCCTTCTTCTTTCTCATCTTCCATAATTACCGAAGCTAAGGAAACTACCTGATCGCCCTGGCTCAGGGTAATAATTTTAACCCCCTGGGTGTTGCGGCTGTAGCAGGAAATCTCATCGACCTTTAGCCGGATCATGATGCCCTCCCGGGTGATAACAAAAAGTTCCTGATCCACCCCGGGCTGAACAATTTTCATTGCTGCCAGCGGACCATTTTTGGCGGTAATTCTGGCAGTTTTTAGCCCCTTGCCTCCCCGATTCTGGGGACGGTATTCTTCCAGGCTGGTGCGTTTGCCGTAACCCTGTTCGGTTATCACAAAGAGATCCCGACCGCTGCTGATAGTTCCCATACCGATCACTTCATCCTCATCATCCAGTTCAATTGCTTTAACCCCCATGGAATTGCGGGAGGTGCTGCGAACCTCTGCGGCTGAAAATCTGATGGCCTGTCCCTGGCGGGAGACTATCATGATATCTTCAGGCTTCCCGTTATTACCAGGTAGTAGATCCTTATCTGCTTCCAGGGACTCATCCGACAGTACCTGGGCTTCCTCCTCCAGCAGGCGGACGGCGATCAATTCATCATTCTCCCTTAATCTGATGCCCTTAAGGCCGGTATAGTTGGTATTATACTCCTCCAGATCGGTCTTTTTAATCAGCCCCTGGCGGGTGGCCATAATCAAACGGGCACTCCTGGAGAAATCCTGTACCGGAATTACTGCCGTGATCCGCTCACCCTCCTCCAGTTTTAGAAGGTTAACCACAGCAGTCCCCCGGGACTGCCGACTTGATTCGGGAATCTGATAACCCTTAAGCCGGTAGACCTGGCCCCGGTTGGTGAAAAAGAGAAAGGTGTGATGGGTGGTGGTGGCAAAGATATTTTCCACAAAGTCCTGCTCTCTGGTGCTCATGCCGATAATACCCTTACCGCCTCGATGCTGACTGCGGTAAAGATCGAGAGGCATGCGCTTGATATAGCCGTGATGGGTAAAGGCCACCACGATCTTCTCCTCCTCAATCAGATCTTCCATCTCCAGACTGACCTCCTGATTGAGTATGGTGGTGCGGCGCTCATCGCCGAATTTATCCTTGATTTCCAGGAGTTCTTCCTTGATAACCTCCATCAGTTTCTCCTCGCTGGCCAGTATGCTGCGAAGATAAGCGATGGTTTCCTGAAGTTCCCGGTACTCATCATCGATCTTATCCCGTTCCAGGGCGGTGAGACGCTTGAGCTGCATGCTGAGAATAGCCTCAGCCTGTTTTTCAGAGAGACCGTAACTGGCAATCAGCTCCTCCCTGGCAGTATCGCTATCGGGAGCCTGTTTGATGAGATCAACGACGTCATCTATGGCATCCAGGGCAATCCGATAGCCGGCCAGAATGTGAGCCCGGGCCTCGGCTTTTTTGAGATCATAGGAGGTCCGGCGCCGGACAACATCCTTCTGATGCTCGAGATAATGATGGAGAATCTCCTTCAGCGATAGAACCCGGGGCTCACCATCAACCAGCGCCAGCATGATTATGCTGTAGGTGATGAGGAGCTGAGTGTTCTTATAAAGTTTATTGAGCAAAATATCAGGGTTAACTCCCCGCTTGCATTCTATTACAATCCGCATACCCTCCCGGTCTGATTCATCGCGGAGGTCGCGGATGCCTTCGATCTCTTCGTTTTTGACCAGCTCGGCAATCTTTTCAATCAGCCTGGCCTTGTTAACCTTGTAGGGAAGCTCCTCGACTATGATAACAGGGCTGTCGCTGTCCTCCTCTTCCAGGCGGGTGCGGGCTCTTAAACGGATCCGCCCCCTGCCGGTGTGGTAGGCCTTGATGACCTCATCCCGATTCATAATAAAACCACCGGTGGGAAAATCCGGTCCGGAAATACATTCCATTAAATCATCTACCCCGAGATTGCTCTCCTCGATCATCTTAACCAGGGCATCGATCACTTCGGAAATATTGTGAGGTGGAATGCTGGTGGCCATCCCGACGGCAATTCCGGCACTGCCGTTGATCAAAAGATTGGGAACCCGGGAAGGTAAAACTTCCGGTTCTTCAAGGGTGTCATCAAAGTTAGGGCGGAAATCAACAGTATCCTTGTCAATATCGCGGAGCATTTCATCAGCTATCCTGGCCATCCGGGCCTCGGTATAGCGCATAGCTGCTGCCGAATCTCCATCTACAGAGCCAAAGTTGCCGTGGCCGTCAACCAGGGGATAGCGGTAGCTGAAGTCCTGGGCCATCCGCACCAGGGTATCATAAACTGCGGTATCTCCATGAGGATGGTATTTACCCAGAACCTCACCGACAATCCTGGCAGATTTCTTGTGGGAGGAGCTGGAGGTGATGCCGAGATCCTTAAGGGCATAGAGAATCCGCTTGTGGACCGGTTTAAGGCCGTCCCGGACATCAGGCAGAGCCCGCCCCACGATCACGCTCATGGCATAATCGAGGTAGGCCTCCTTCATTTCATCATCTATTGCTACTTTTTTTATTTTTTCTGCTTGCACCATTGGCAACCCACCTTACTATTTAGCGATGGTAAAGTATTAAGCAAAAACATAGAGCAAAAATAAACAAAATACAGCAGGCTCGATAAGGCTCAATAGGCTCGATAAAGCTCAATGAGGCTTGATGTTCAGACCTCTGCTATCTGCTAAATATCGAGATTTTCCACTTCATGAGCATGCTCCTGAATGAAATCCCGGCGGGGTGAGACCTTATCACCCATCAGGGTGGTGAAGGTTTCATCAGCCAGAATGGCATCCTCAATCTCCACCTCCAGCAGCACCCGGTTATCAGGATTCATGGTAGTATCCCAGAGCTGGTTGGGATTCATCTCGCCGAGACCCTTGTAGCGCTGAATCGAGGCCCGGTTGGAATTATTCTCCTGAAGAATTTGATTTAAAGCCCGATCGTTGTAGGCATACTCCTCTTTCCGGCCTATTTTAACCTTGTAAAGAGGCGGCTGAGCGATATAGATCCGGGACTCCTCAATCAGAGGCCTCATATAGCGGTAGAAAAAGGTCAGCAGCAGAGTTCTGATATGAGAACCGTCAACATCGGCATCGGTCATGATGATAACCTTTCCGTAGCGCAAATTTTCCAGATTAAAGTCCTCGCCCACTCCAGTGCCGATGGCGGTTATCAGAGCTCTGATTTCTTTGTTATTTAATATTTTATTGAGCCGGGCTTTCTCCACATTTAGGATCTTGCCCCTCAGAGGCAGAATAGCCTGAAAACCCCGATCCCGTCCCTGTTTGGCCGAGCCTCCAGCCGAATCTCCCTCAACAATATAGAGTTCGGATTCCTCCCGCTCCCGGGAGGAGCAGTCAGCCAACTTGCCAGGCAGGGCGGTGGAGGTCAGGGCATTCTTTCTCCGGGTTAAATCCCGGGCCTTAGCCGCCGCCCGGCGGGCCTGAGCAGCCTTTAAAGCTTTTTCCACAATCTGCTTGCCTTCCCGGGGATGCTCCTCCAGGAAAATTTTAAGATGCCGGGAAACTGCGGAATCGACAAAGCCTCGTATCTCGCTGTTGCCGAGCTTGGTCTTGGTCTGGCCTTCAAACTGGGGGTCTTCCAGCTTGACGCTGACAATGGCCATCAGACCCTCCCGGATATCCTCACCCTTGAGGTTATCATCATCCTCCTTGAGAATATCTTTACTGCGGGCATAGTCATTGACGGTCCGGGTCAGGGCACTCTTAAAACCGCTCAAATGGGTACCGCCCTCGCGGGTATTGATATTATTAGCAAAGGTAAAGATATTATCGTTAAAACCCTGATTGTACTGAATAGCAATTTCAGCTTCGTAGCTCTCTCCCTTCTCCTCGATGTAGATCGGGTCAGGGAAAAGAGGGTCTTTATTGCGGTTTAAGTCCTTAACAAAGGAGATAATGCCGCCCTCAAAGCAGAATTCCTTTTCTATTTTCTCATCCCCGCGCTCATCGGTAAAACGGATGGTAATTCCGCGGTTGAGATAGGCCAGTTCTTTAAAACGCTGAGCCAGAATTTTGTATTTAAAATTCAAATCATCAAAGATCAGAGCATCGGGTTTGAAGCGGATAATGGTTCCGGTACAATCATTGGGTCTCTCGCCCATAACCTCAAGGTCGGTAACCGGCACACCTCTCTCATAGCGCTGACAGTACATCTGCCCGTCTTTCCAGGCTACCCTGACCTCCAGCCATTCGGCCAGAGCATTAACAACCGAAACTCCCACTCCGTGAAGTCCTCCGGAAACCTTATAACCCTCTCCTCCAAATTTACCTCCAGCATGGAGGGTGGTCATGACAACCTCAACCGCCGGACGGTTAACCTTGGGATGACTTTCAATCGGAATACCGCGGCCGTTATCAACCACCCGGACAATATTGCCCTCTTCCAGGGTGATCTCAATCAGATCACAGTATCCACTCATAGCTTCATCGATACTGTTATCGACAACCTCATATACCAGATGATGCAGACCTTCAAGGGCGGTGGAGCCGATATACATTCCCGGCCGCTTGCGCACCGCCTCCAGACCCTCCAGCACCTGGATATCTTCGGCTTCGTATTTGCTTCTGTCTTCCAGATTCATATAATCATTCTCCTTCATTTTCAACAAAAACTTTCCTGGCTTGATTCGCATTCTTTAAGGCAAACAGTCATGCCCCTCTGGGGAATAACAATACATGAAAGTATCACAACATATTTTAAAGATAAACCGCCATGCCCCTCTGGGGCAAAAAAATAAAAAAACAAAGAATGGAGTTGAAATTTATTCAGAATATATATCATTTCAAAATTTAGGCCTGCCCGGGCTGGAAATGAGTAGCCAGAATAAGCCCTGCTGCAGGCTGATTTGGTTTATCCTCTCTATATATTATATCAGATTTTTAAGCTTTTAACATCCTTTTCGGCAGATATCTGGTATTTTTTGCCTGTAATTTTAA
>PWFW01000198.1 GCA_003554225.1 Halanaerobiaceae bacterium
TATAATAAAAATTAAACGGCTGTTATATTACATAGCCCGAAAACCAGGAAATATTCCTCTCCGATACTCAGCCTGCTGCTAAACCTGTTACTTAAAAAATTCCGGAAAACTAAAAATATTCCTTTAGGATGCTGAAATTTTTTTGAGAAAATTTTTCTTTGCTCAACCGGATCAGATAAATTAAAAGCTCGCTTTCGGGCCAGTGTTGGCTATCAAGCCAGATATATTCCCGGTCGCGCTTTAAAAAACTTTGCTGTTTTTTAGCCAGATGACGGGAGTTCCTTTTTATTAAACGCACTGCTTCCGAAAGAGAAATCTCACCATTCAGATAGGCTATTATCTCCTTGTACCCTACAGCCTGTCGGGCGGTTTTGCTTAAATCATATTTGCCTCTCAGATACTTAACTTCTGCAATCAATCCCTTTTCAATCATGCTGTCGACCCGGGAGTTAATATCCTGATAGAGTTTTACTCTTGGCTTTCTCAGGGCAATCTTGAGGTGATTGTATTTTGACTTTCTCTGCTGCTGCCTGTATTTATAATAGCTTCTGGTTTTACCTGTTTGAAAGTACACCTCCAGAGCCCGGCTGACTCTTCTGAGATCATTGGGATGAATTTTAGCAGCATATTCCGGATCGATTGCTTTGAGATATCGATGAAGAGATTCCCGACCATGACTGTCTGTCCAGCTGATAAATTCTTTCCGGAGCTTATCTTCCGGCAGTTCAGGCAGCATAAAGCCTTCGGTAACAGCTTTAATGTAAAGTCCTGTACCTCCAACCAGAACCGGCAGCCGATCCCGGGAAATAATGCCGGAAATCTTGTTTTCTGCCTGCTTCTGATAGTCTGCCAGGGAGAAATCCTCTTCCGGAGAAATAATATCTATCAGATGGTGGGGTGTTTTTTCTCTCTCTATCAGGCTGATTTTATCGGTGCCAATATCCATCTCCTGATAAACCTGCATGGAATCGGCAGATATAATCTCGCAGTCAATATGCCGGGCCAGTTCAAGCGATAGAGAAGTTTTCCCGCTGGCTGTCAGCCCGGTAATTACCAATAGGGGTGGTCTGGCCGCTGGCATAAATCCCTCACCTATCCACTTTCTTTTTTAGCTGATCCAGGGATAATCTGATCACAATCGGGCGATGATGGGGGCAGCGGTAGGGATTGGAGGTCTGAAATAGTGCTGCTGTTATTCTTTCCATTTCAGCCCTGCTGAGATAAGCACCTTCCTTAACAGCCTGCCGGCAGGCTGAATATATTAATATCTCCTCAGATAGTTCATGTTTTTCTATGATTCTGGCCTTCTCCAGAATCTGATTAATAATGTCAAGCAGATTATCCCGGCCGCTTTCTTCCTCCAGAAAGACCGGTACGGCTGACAGCATCAGGCTTGAAGGTCCAAATTCTTCAATGCTGAAACCCAGCTCCTCCAGCTCAGTTCTGATATCAAGAATTATCTCCTTTTCCTGAGGAGAGAGTTCCAGAGGTAGCGGGGTTAAGAGCAGCCTGCTGTCATTATCTGTCTCCTCTAGTTCGGCACAGAGATTATCAAAAATTATTCTCTCGTGAGCATTATGCTGATCCACCAGCAGAAGGCCCTCACCGGTCTCCAGCAGAATAAAGAGATTATGGAGCTGCCCCAGAACCCGATAATCCTGCGGCAGGGAAATATCTGATTGCTGCTCTGACTTTATATCTGACTTCTGATCAGGTTTATTAGCTGCTTCCTGAGAAATTTCCCCCTCTTTAAAAAGGTCGCTCTCTGAAAGAGAACGAGAATCTGATGTCTGATAGTCGGTAGATTCAATCTGCTGATAGCTAAAATTTTCTCCGGCAAATAAATTCTGCTGTTTTTCAGAACCGGTAGAACCCTTATCTTTCCGGGGAGAATAATCATCCTGAACAGAATAACTCCCGGTTTCAGTCCCGGAAAACTCCTGATAGCCGGTGCTTTTTTTCAAGTTTTGAGTTATTTCCTGCTGAAGAATATCTTTAACCGCCTCTCCCCGGCTGAACTTAACTTCCTTTTTGGTGGGGTGGATGTTAACATCAACCAGAATGGGGTTGAGCTTGATATTGAGAAAAACCAGGGGATATTTCCCGGCCGGGAGACGGGTTCCATAGGCTTCCTCGACAGCCATTTTGAGAAAAGGATTTTTTACCGGGCGGCCGTTGACAAAGAAATATTCGTGCTGCCGTGAGGATCGGTGCTGCCTGGGATTAACCAGATAACCGGAAACCTGCAAAAATTCCCGGGAAAAATTCAGAGGGATTAGATTATCATGGATCTCTTCTCCGTATAAACTGTAGATGTTGTCGGCTAAATTACCGCTTCCTGGAGTTGTTAAGACCACTCCTCTCTGGTTTTCCAGGGTAAAATTAATTTCCGGACTGGCCAGTGCCAGTGAAGTGATGAGTTTGCTGATTCGAGAAGCTTCGGTGCCGGTTTTTTTCAGATATTTATAGCGGGCCGGGGTGTTATAGAAAAGATCCCGGACGGTAATTTCCGTGCCGGCTGGCAACCCTGCTTTTTCCCTCCTGACCAGCTCTCCTCCTTCAATCTCCAGCCGGACCCCGCTCTCCTCTTCTGCCTGTCTCGATTTAACCTCTATCCGGGAAACAGCTGCAATGCTGGCCAGGGCTTCGCCGCGAAAGCCCAGGGGGGTCAGGGAATAAATATCATCAATGCTGGAGATTTTACTGGTAGCATAGCGGGAGAAGGCCAGTTCGATCTCACTGCTGGCAATCCCCTGACCGTTATCCAGCACCCTGATAAACTCCTTACCACCTTCGGAAATAGTGATTCCTATTTTATCTGCTCCGGCATCAACCGAATTTTCCACCAGTTCTTTGACAACCGAAGCCGGTCTTTCAATAACCTCTCCGGCAGAAATCTGGTTGGCTACCTGTTTGCTAAGTTTCTCAATCCCAGCCATGGGCAATCACCCTATTCATCCCCTAATATGGTCTGTTTAAAGTCATAAAGAATTTCCAGGGCTTTGAGGGGAGTAATATTATTTAAATTCAATTCCTTTAATTGTGAGATAACTTCCTTCTCCTTATCGGTCAGGGAGAAAAAGTTTAACTGATCGGGATTCTGCTGCTCAAGTTTCTGGCTGAATTTTTTTGTTCTGACAGCCGGGTTGCCGTTGCTGGATTCCAGGCGGGCGAGTATATTTCCTGCTTCCTCAATAATCTCCTCTGGGAGTCCAGCCAGCTTGCCCACCTCAATGCCGTAACTCTGACGGGCTGAACCCGGTTCAATCTGATAGAGAAAACGAACCTCGTCCTCTTCCTCGGCAACCAGGACATTTAAATTTTTAATGCCCTCAATTCGGTTGGCCAGTTCAGTCATTTCATGATAATGGGTGGCGAACAGAGTTCTGGCGCCAATTTTTTGGGGATTGTTGATGTATTTGCTGACAGCCCAGGCCAGACTCATGCCGTCATAGGTGCTGGTTCCCCGACCGATTTCATCCAGGATTATCAGACTGCGGGAGGTGGCGTTGTGAACAATATTGCTGACCTCGTTCATTTCCACCATGAAGGTGCTCTGTCCTGTGGAAAGATCATCGCTGGCTCCCACCCGGGTAAAGATTCGGTCGGTCAGACCGATACTGGCAGAGGCTGCCGGTACAAAGGAGCCGATCTGAGCCATAAGAGTAATCAGGGCCCCCTGCCTCATGTAGGTTGATTTTCCGGACATATTGGGTCCGGTAATAATAAGAAAACGGTTTTCGGAGAGATCCAGCCGGGTATGGTTGGGAACAAAGTTAATATCAACCATGGTTTCTACCACCGGGTGGCGGCCGGCAGTTATTGAGATTTCATCACCCCTGTGAATTTCCGGCCGGCAGTAATCATTCTCCAGAGATACCTGACTGAGAGAGGCCAGGACATCCAGGGCAGCCAGTGAGGTGGCTGTTTTTTTAATCCGGCTGATATTTTCCTGACATTTTTCTCTTAAACTGCAGAAAATATCATATTCCAGCTCATTAATTTTTTCTTCAGCACCGAGAACGATTGATTCCTTCTCCTTCAGTTCAGGAATGATATACCTTTCGCTGTTGCTTAAGGTCTGCTTTCTTTCGTAATTTTCAGGCACTTTATCCAGGTTGGCTTTGGTTACTTCAATGTAATAGCCAAAAACCTTGTTAAATCCAACCTTGAGGGAGTTTATACCGGTTCTCTTTCTCTCAGAAGCCTGAAGGCTGGCTATCCAGTCTCTGGCAGCCCGGCATTCTCCTCTCAGTTCATCCAGTTCCCGGTTAAAACCCTCTTTGATCAGGCCTCCCTCTGTGGAAGAGTGAGGTGGGTCCTCAACCAGTGCCTCTGAAAGGCTGGCAGTAAGCTCAGGCATTTCATCAAGCTCCTGATAGATTTCGGTCAGATAGCGGGAATCAAAATCCTCAAGCCGCTCTCTAAGATCGGGGATCAGGAAGAGAGAATTGCGGAGAGCAGCCATATCCCGGGGATTTATCGACTGATAGCTGATCTTACTCAGTAATCTTTCCAGATCATAGATATCTTTAAGTACTTCCTGAATTTTATTGCGTTTGACAAAGTTGCTGTTAAGCTCTGCTACGGCAGACAGTCTTTTATTGATCTCTTCTGGCTGGAGCAGAGGCTGGTTAATCCACTTCTTTAATTTGCGGGAGCCCATTGAAGTGGTAGTTTTATCCAGGATTGAGAGCAGTGAGCCCTTTTTTCGCTGCTCCCGGATGGTCTGACAGAGCTCTAAATTTCTTCTGGTGCTGGCATCCAACACCATATAATCTTCAACAAAATAACTCTCCAGTTTTTTAATATGACTGAAGGCCTGTTTCTGGGTTTTTTTAATATAGTTAATTATTTCTGCAGCAGCAGTTCGGGCTGCAGATGAATTTTTAATCCGGGAGGAATATGCCTCACCATTTTCTACCTGAAAAAATTCCTCAAGCATATCTCCGGCTTCCGCTAATTCAATGTCGGCTCCCGGGGTTATCTGAAAGTCATTATTTTTCCGGTAATTTTTCCAGGCTGAATTCTGCTGAAGTTTATCCCCTAAAATCAGTTCGCTGGGCTGCAGGCGGTCAATTTCATCAATTATTGTTTCGACAGCATTAACCTCGGTAGCAGCAAACTCACCGGTGGAAATATCAATATAGGAAAAACCATATCTATTTTCTAACCGGCTCAGGGCTGCCAGATAGTTGTTTTCTCGTTCCGGGAGAATTTCATCTTCAATAACAGTACCTGGAGTTATTACCCGGATCACATCCCGGTCGACCAGACCGGAGCTTTCTTCCGCATCCTCGATCTGTTCACAGATAGCTACCTTATAATCGGATTCGATCAATTTTGCTATATAGGAAGAGGCTGAGTGAGCCGGCACTCCGGCCATCGGTGTTTTGTTGCCTCCCCCTTTGTTGCGAGAGGTCAATGCTATATCAAGTATTCTGGCAGCTTCCTTGGCATCCTCACCGAACATTTCATAAAAATCTCCCAGACGGAAAAAAAGAATACTGTCAGAATACTGCTTTTTCAGGGATTGATACTGCTGCATCATGGGTGTCAGATTACCCAAAGTATCACCTCATCTCAAGATTGGCTGTTGTCGGTGATTTCACCATAGAGAGTCCAGCTGCCGGCTTCGGTAATTTTTACCGGAACAATACTGCCGATTTTTGCAGGACAGGCCGGTACTATCACCAGTTTTCCGGTTGCTGTTCTGCCGGAATAAAAATCGGGATCCTTTTTGCTTTCTCCTTCGATCAGAACTTCCTGACTGCTGCCGATCAGTTTTTGATTAATTTCCCAGCTGATATTATTCTGTACCTCCATCAGCCTCTGCAGTCTTCTGCTCTTCTCCTCTTGAGGTACTGTATCCTCTCTCCTGGCTGCAGGAGTTCCCTCACGGGCTGAATAGGCAAAGGTAAAGGCCATGTCAAATCTAACCTCTTCCAGCAGTGAGATAGTTTCTTTAAACTCCTCTTCGCTTTCTCCGGGAAAACCGACAATTATGTCGGTGGTGATGGCAGCTTCAGGCATCTTCTGTCTGATCCTGTCAACCAGTTTGAGATACTCCTCCCGGGTATATCCCCGGTTCATATCCTGCAGCACTCTGGTGCTGCCGGCCTGCACCGGCAGATGAAAATGGGGGCAGATATTTTCCCTTTCAGCAGATATCTGGATTAACTCCTGAGAAAAATCCCGGGGATGGGAGGTCATAAAACGGATTCTCCTGATACCTGAAACTGCTGAGATTTTATCTAAGAGATAGGGGAAATTAACATCTCCCGTCAGATCCTGTCCGTAGGAGTTTACATTCTGCCCGAGAAGAGTAAGCTCCAGAAAACCCTCCCGGGCTAAACTTTCTGCCTCCCTCAGGATATCCTCAGGTGACCGGCTGCGCTCCTGTCCTCTGACATGGGGGACTATACAATAACTGCAGTAATTTTCACAGCCCTGAATAATTGTCAGCCAGGCCTGATAATCATTTTTCCTTCTGATAGGAACATCTGGCAGCAGCCCCCTGTCTTCCTCCCAGATTTCCATGGTCCTGTCCTGAGCTGTTTTAACCTGCTGGATTAAAGCAGGAAGTTCTGCAAGATTATGGGTTCCGAAAACAATATCTACATGGGAGTGTTTTTGATAGAATTCAGCAGCAATATCCTGCTGCTGCATCATACAACCGCCTACTGCCAGTATCAGGTCGGGATTCTTCTCTTTTAGAGGCTTGTAGGAGCCAACCTTGCCATGGACCTTAAGCTCGGCATTTTCTCTGACCAGGCAGGTATTGAATACTATCAGATCAGCCTCTTTATCCCGAGCAGCAGGCGAGTAGCCCATATCCTCCAGCATACCAGCAATTTTTTCAGAATCATGTTCGTTCATCTGGCAGCCGTAGGTGATAATTTTATATTTCAAGAAAATTCCACCACCTAAAACAAATTAAATCATATTAAAATAGCCCAATCTCAAATTGGGCGGTAAATTTCATACTACTATATTATACTATATTAAAATCTATAATTCAAAAATGATTAAAGAAGCTTATAAAGTAGTTTGTAATTTATCTTTTCCCACGAACTTATGAAGTAATACCCTGTAACACAAAACCCCCGGCCGGTAAGCCGGGGGCTTGAATTCTCTTCCAGTAGAACAATTAATCAACCTTTACTACATTTTCGGCCTGAGGGCCGCGGTCGGTTTCGACGATTTCAAACTCTACTTCCTGACCGTCTTCCAGGTTTTTAAATCCTTCTTCTTCAATTGCTGAAAAGTGAACAAAAA
>PWFW01000296.1 GCA_003554225.1 Halanaerobiaceae bacterium
AAGACAAAATATTATAAAAAGAAAGAAAATATAAATTTATTGCTCTCTCCTTTACAATGTTAAAGTAATATGTTAGTATTCAGAGAAATACATACTTTTTTAGACAAACCAGAACAGATATCAATTGTAAGATTTTTCTAGAAGTGAGTATGATGAGTAGTGAGTATTAGAGGAGGAAGTAAAATGTCGGATAAGAGAATTGATGCTCTTGGAGCTGTGAATAGAGGTGTTCCCTGTCCTTCGGGACTCTGTACCCTGTGCCAGTCAGACTGCCGGGGTCGCTGTGAGACCTGGCTTTCTGCTCTTCACGGCAAACAGATGCTCTATCCCCGGGATTTTGGCTCGATTACCTCGGGTAGTAAAAATATCGACCCCCGGGGCAGCAGCTATGATGCTCTCAGAATTCAGGGATATGTCTTTGGCTCTCAGGGTCAGGATGAAGATTTAACCTCTGAGGCTGACGACTGCATTTATCCCAATGTAAATATTGAAACTTCTTTTGGCAGTAAAATAAAAAGCAGGGCAAAAATGCCTATTATGACAGGTGCGCTGGGCTCTACCTTTATTGCTGAAAAGTACTGGAATTTCTTTGCCGTGGGAGCGGCTCTGGCCGGTTTTCCCATTGTAATTGGAGAGAATGTGGTCGGTGTTGACCGCAATTCCACCATAGAGAATGGAGTAATTACCGAGGCTCCTGAGATGGACCGCCGGATTGATATCTATCAGAGATATACCCGGGATGGTTACGGTGATATCTTTGTTCAGTTAAATGTTGAAGATACCCGCAACGGAGTGGCTGAATACTTAATCGAAAACTACGGAAATGATATTATAATTGAGCTGAAATGGGGGCAGGGAGCAAAAAATATTGGCGGCGAAATCCAGGTGAGAAGTCTGGAATATGCCAGTTTTCTGGCTGAGAGAGGTTATCTGGTTGATCCTGACCCTACCAAAGAAGTTACCAGAAAAGCCTACCAGTCCGGAGCAGTAAAAAGCTTTGCCCGCCACAGCAGGCTGGGTGCCACCGAAGCTCAGGATGCTGACAGCTTTAAGGAAGCTTTCCTGGAAAGGGTTGCTTACTTGCGCTCGCTGGGATTTAAAAGAATCTCTTTGAAAACCGGGGCCTATGGTATGAGAGCTCTGGCTATGGCCCTGCGCTTTGCATCTGAAGCCGAGCTTGATCTGGTCACCATCGACGGGGCAGGAGGGGGAACCGGAATGAGCCCCTGGAACATGATGCAGCACTGGGGCGTTCCTTCTCTACCCCTGCACACCAGAGCGGTAGAGTATGCCGGGATCCTGGAGGAACAGGGTTTTAAGGTGCCGGATCTCTCACTGGGCGGAGGACTGGCCCGGGAGGATCACATATTTAAGGCTCTGGCCCTGGGCTCTCCCTATGTCAAACTGGCCTGTCTGGGGAGGGCTCCTATGATAGCCGGATTTTTAGGTTCCAACATCGAAGGAGTTTTCTACCCGGCCCGTAAAGAAGAGCTTAACGGCAACTGGGATGAACTGCCTCCAGCAGTCAAAGAAGCCGGCAGCCGGCCCCGGGGCATTTTTGCCGGTTGGTATGATGTTGAGGAGATTGTTGGATCCCGGGAAATGGAGAACATTCCCTTTGGAGCAGTGGCTCTTTATACTCTAGCCGATAAACTCAGCACCGGCCTCAAGCAGTTACTGGCTGGAGTGAGGAAGTTTAATATTGCTGAAATATCCCGGACAGATCTTATGTCGGGAAACAGGGAGGTTGAGGAATTGACGGGCATTCCCTATATGACTGAAGCTCTGCATGGGGAAGCCCTTGATATTTTAACTGAATAAATTCTTCGCCCTGGAGTCAATTTCATTTTAGTCCCGCTCTTTGTCCGTTGCCTGAAGCAGCTTAAGCCGGGACATATTTCCAGTTTCCTGGGAATGTTCTAGATGAAATAATAGGCTCCGTTTTTTCTTTTTTAGCATAAATAACTATTGGCTTACCATGGCAATTTAGATTTATGAGAGGAGTGATTATTTTGAGCAAGAGATTCACCGGAGCAGAGATATTTATAAAATCTCTCTCCCGGGAAGGAGTAGAAACTATCTTCGGATATCCTGGTGGCACTGTGCTGCCAATTTATGATAAACTCTATGATGCCGAATTTGAACATATTCTCCCCCATCATGAGCAGGGTGGAATTCACGCTGCTGATGGCTATGCCCGTTCTACCGGGAGAATCGGTGTGGTTATTGCTACCTCTGGTCCCGGAGCTACCAATCTGGTTACCGGACTGGCCACAGCCTACATGGATTCGGTGCCCCTGGTGGCCTTTACCGGTCAGGTGCCGAGCCATATGCTGGGGACTGATGCCTTTCAGGAGGCAGATATAACCGGCATTTCCATGCCGATTACCAAGCACAATTATCTGGTACAGAAAACCGAGAATCTGGCCAGAATTATTAAAGAGGCCTTTCATATTGCCAGCAGCGGCAGGCCGGGCCCGGTTCTGGTTGATATTCCCAAGGATATTATGCTGCAGGAGGTGGAGTTTGTTTATCCTGAGCAGGTTGATCTCCGTGGCTATAAACCCAATTATCGGGGGCATCCTCTGCAGATTAAAAAAGCTGCTGAGAAAATTAATCAGTGCCGCAGGCCGGTTCTCTATGCTGGTGGAGGTGTTATTATTTCGGAGGCCAGCAGTGAACTCCGTCAGCTGGCTGAAAAGGCTCAGATACCGGTTACCACTACCCTCACCGGCCTGGGAGCCTTTGATGAAAAAAACAGACTCAGTCTGGGAATGCTGGGAATGCACGGCAGCACCGAGGCCAATATGGCAATCTCCCATGCCGACCTTATCATTGCAGTGGGCTGTCGTTTTGATGACCGGGTTACCGGAAAACTTGAAGAGTTTGCTCAGGAAGCTGATATTATTCATATTGATATAGACCCTGCTGAGGTTGGCAAGCGGGTGGCAATTGATATTCCCATCGTTGGAGATGTAAAAGGTATTTTGACAAAACTAAATGAACAGGTCTCTGAGAAATCAAGCAATGGCTGGGGCTCACAGATTCAGGAATGGCAGGAGATGGACTGCCGCAGGTGTAACTCTACCGGGAAAAATGGACGGCTCTCCTCCAGACCGATAATTGAAGAGATTGACAGTCTTACTGATGGAGAGGCCTTTATTGTTACTGAAGTCGGCCAGCATCAGATGTGGGCCGCTCAGTTTTTTAACTACAACCGTCCCCGGCAGTTTATTACCTCCGGAGGGCTGGGCACCATGGGCTATGGCTTTCCCGCTTCGCTGGGTGTACAGGTCGGGAACAGAGAGGCTCCGGTATTTCTGCTGGCCGGTGATGGCAGCTTTCAGATGAATATTCAGGAGCTGGCCACGGCAGCCAAGAATAATCTGCCGGTCAAGATAGTGATTTTTAATAACCAGTATCTGGGAATGGTCAGACAGTGGCAGGAGATGTTCCTGGATAGAAGGTATTCATCTACCTGCTTAAGGCGGCGGTCTGACTGTCCTCCGCAGTGTTCAGAACCGGATGAAGGCTGTCCTGAAATGATTCCTGATTTTACCAAAGTAGCGCAGGCCTATGGGATTAAGGCGGAGAAGATCACAAAACCTGAGGAAGTCAGAGCTGCCCTGGAAAGGGCGCTGGCAGAACCAGGACCCTATCTGCTGGACTGTTTGATAGAGGTTGAGGAAAATGTTTTTCCCATGGTTCCGCCGGGAGGCAGTCTCTATGAGATGATACTGGAGGAGGAATCAGAATGAAGCATACAGTAGCAGTTCAGGTAGCCAATGAATCGGGAGTGCTGGCCCGGATTGCCAGCCTTTTCAGCCGCCGGGGATTTAATATTGAAAGCCTTTCGGTGGGACAGACCGAGGATGAGGATGTCTCCCGGATTACTCTGGTGGTCTGCGGCAGCCAGAAGGACCTGGAGCAGCTGGAAAAACAGCTTAATAAACTGATTGTGGTCTACAAAGTGAGCAATATTACCAATGATCCGGCTGTCAGCCGCAGCATGGCCTTTATTAAGGTTCGGGCTGATTATTCCACCCGGTCGGAAATTATTCAGATTGTTGATGTTTTTCGGGGTGAGATTGTTGATGTGGCAAATGACTCGGTCATGGTTGAGGTGACTGGAGATGAGGGTAAAATTAATGCCATGGAGGAGCTGCTGGAGCCCTATGGCATTATTGAACTGGTCAGAACCGGAAAGATTGCCATGACCAGAGGGAAAAAATAACCAGAGAAGTAATTTGATAAAGAGCTATATATTTGTTTACCTGCAGAAGAAGAGAATATCCATCGAGAAATAATAAAAGAGGAGCTGAAATAACAAATGGTAGATATGTATTACGATACCGATGCGGATCTGGCCAAACTTGAAGATAAAACCATTGCAGTCATAGGTTACGGGAGTCAGGGGCATGCTCAGGCTCAAAATTTGCGGGATTCCGGTCTGAAGGTGATTGTCGGGCAGCGCCCGGGTGGAGCCAGCTATGAAGAGGCGGTCTCCGATGGCTTTTCACCGCTGCCGGTGGCCGAGGCAGCTAAAGAGGCTGATATAGTGCAGGTGCTGCTGCCCGATGTTGTGCAAAAATCGGTCTATCAGGAGGCTATTCAGCCCAATCTGGAGGCCGGCAATGCTCTGGTATTTTCCCATGGTTTTAATATTCACTTCGATCAGATTGTCCCTCCAGAAGAGGTTGATGTTTTTATGGTGGCTCCGAAAAGTCCCGGCCATCTGCTGCGTCGGGTTTATACCCAGGGCGCTGGCGTTCCCTGTCTTTTGGCCCTATATCAGGATGCCACCGGTCAGGCTAAAGATCTAGCCCTGGCCTATGCTAAGGGAATCGGAGGAACCCGGGCCGGGGTGATAGAGACCACCTTCAAGGAGGAGACCGAGACCGATCTTTTTGGAGAACAGGCCGTACTCTGCGGCGGTACCACTGAACTGGTTCGGGCAGGTTTTGAAACCCTTGTCGAGGCAGGCTATCAGCCCGAGATTGCCTATTTTGAATGCCTTCATGAGCTCAAACTTATTGTAGATCTGATGTATGAGGGTGGTATTGCCAATATGCGGGACTCCATTTCTGATACTGCTGAATATGGTGATCTGACCTCCGGCAAAAAGGTAATCAATGAGAAGTCACGGGAGGCTATGAAAGAGCTCCTGCAGGAGGTTCAGAACGGTGAGTTTGCCAAGCGCTGGCTGCTGGAGAATCAGGCTGGCAGGCCCTCCTATAACAAGCGCAAGGAGAAGGATGCCGTTCATCAGATTGAGAGGGTTGGCAGCAAACTTCGCGGTATGATGAAATGGATAAAAGAGTAAAGGAGTTGGGGAAAATGACAGTAAAAATATTTGATACAACATTGCGAGATGGAGAACAGTCGCCGGGAGTTAGCCTGAATTCTGAAGAAAAGTTGAGGATCGCCAGACAGTTAGCCAAGCTGAAGGTTGATGTGATAGAGGCCGGTTTTCCTGTGTCTTCTCAGGGAGATTTTCAGGCGGTGGAGAAAATAGCCCGCGAGGTGGAAGGACCCACTATAGCAGCTCTGGCCCGGACCAATTTTGAGGATATCGATCGGGCCTGGGAGGCAATCAAACAATCCAGCAATCCCAGGATTCATACCTTTATCGCCACCTCGCCTATTCATATGGAGTTTAAGCTTAAGAAGAGCCCTTCTGAGGTGCTGGAAAATGCAGTTAAGGCTGTTAAAAGGGCCAAGGGTTATACCGAGGATGTGGAATTTTCGGCTGAGGATGCCTCCCGCAGCGAGCGGGATTTTCTCTGTAAAATCTTTCAGGCGGTAATCGAGGCTGGAGCCACCACCATCAATATTCCTGACACAGTTGGCTATGCCACTCCCGGTGAGTTTGGTGAACTGGTCAGGTACATCTGTGAAAATGTTTCCAATATAGGTCAGGCTGAGGTGAGTGTTCACTGCCATAACGATCTGGGTATGGGGGTGGCCAACTCAATTGCTGCAGTGGAAAATGGGGCTACCCAGGTTGAATGTGCCGTTAATGGGATTGGAGAAAGGGCCGGCAATGCTGCTCTGGAGGAGATAGCTCTGGCTCTCAATACCCGTCAGGATTACTATGAGCGGAAAACTGCCCTGAATTTACAGGAAATTTACCGTACCAGCCGGCTGGTAAGTCAGCTGACCGGTATGGATATTCAGTTCAATAAGGCTGTGGTCGGTAAAAATGCCTTTGCCCATGAGGCCGGCATTCATCAGGATGGAGTTATTAAGGAGAGAACTACCTATGAAATAATGGATGCTAAAACAATAGGTCTTAAGGAAAATCGAATTGTAATGGGAAAACATTCCGGACGCCATGCCTTCCGGGAGCGGCTGACTGAGATGGGCTATGATTTAAACCGGGATGAGTTGAACCAGTGCTTTAAGCGTTTTAAGGAACTGGCTGACCGCAAGGGAGAATTAACTGCTCTGGATCTAGAGGCCATTGTGGAGGATCAATTTGGTCAGAGCCCGGAACTTCTAAAATTGAAACTGTTGCAGGTAGTAACAGGTAACGGCATCTCTACCGCTACTGTGCACATGGAAAGAGAGGGCGAGAAGGTCCTGGAATCGGTCTGTTCCGAGGGCGGTCCAATTGATGCTGCCTATGAAGCGATTAACCGGGTGGCTGAGGTGGATTGCCGGCTAGATATCTTTAAGATAGACGCCATCACAGGCGGCAAGGATGCTCTGGGCAATGTGACTGTTAAGGTTGAGTATGAAGAAGAGCTTTATCTGGGCCGGGGTGTCAGCACCGATATTATTAAAGCCAGCGCTGTGGCCTATAACAATGCCCTCAATAAAATTATGGCAGCAAAGATCCGGAAGGGAAGATAAGCTTATGGCTATGACAATGGCAGAAAAAATACTGGCTGCTCATTCCGGTCGTGACAGGGTAAAGCCGGGAGAGATAGTAAAGGCTGAAGTTGATCTGGTACTGGGCAATGACATTACAGCCCCGGTAGCTATTCGAGAATTTGAGAAGATCGGGGTCGAAAAGGTTTTTGATGCCGGCAGGATTGCGCTGGTTCCGGATCATTTCACTCCCAATAAAGATATAAATTCTGCAGAACAGAGCAGGCTGCTCAGGGATTTTGCCCGGGAGCAGCAGCTGGATAATTATTTTGAAATTGGTGAGATGGGTATCGAGCACTGCCTTTTGCCGGAACAGGGTCTGGTGCGGCCTGGTGAAATTGTTATTGGAGCTGATTCCCATACCTGTACCTATGGAGCTCTGGGAGCTTTTGC
>PWFW01000080.1 GCA_003554225.1 Halanaerobiaceae bacterium
AAAATATGCTTAAGATTGCAGTCCTTGCCTCGGGGCGGGGTTCTAATCTCCAGGCAATTATTGCTGCTGTGAAGTCTGGCTATCTACCGGCAGAAATATGTCTGGTTATCAGCGACAGAAAAGATGCCAGAGCCCTCAGCAGGGCTGAAGAGGCCGGAATTGACAGTAGATTTATTGACCCCGGGCGCTATCAGGATCAGGCTGAATATGAAAAGGCTATGATTGCTGAGTTAAATAAAGCTGAAGTTGAGCTGATTGCTCTAGCAGGTTTCATGCGGATTCTGTCTCCGGCCTTTGTGAGGGAGTACAGGAACAAAATCATCAATATTCACCCCTCACTTCTACCTGCCTTTCAGGGGCTTCAGGCTCAGAAACAGGCACTTGAATGTGGAGTTAGGTACAGCGGCTGTACCGTGCACTTTGTTGATGAGGGGATAGATACCGGACCTATTATTCTCCAGGCTGTTGTTGAGGTCAGAGAGGATGATGGGGTCGAAGATCTGGCTGACCGCATTCTCCAGGAAGAGCATCGAATTTATCCTGAAGCATTAAAGTTGATTGCAGAAGACAGAGTTAAGATTAAGGGAAACAGGGTGGTTATTGAAAAGGGGTAGCTGATGGTAACTGCATGGTAAATGCAGGGGTGACTGCTGAAAAATTAATAACTCCGGGCGGGCTGCAGCTCTTTTTCTTCGGAAATGACCCGGTTTTCCCAGCGGCGGGAGAGGTATATAGCCAGTCCCACTAAAGAAATAAAGAAATTACTGAGTACCATGGCATACCAGACACCGGTAGGGCCCAGGGCAGTAAATTCCCGGAAAAAGAGAATCAAGGGAATACGGAGAACCCAGAGTCTGCCGGCCATCATCAGCATGGCATAGATGGTGTGGCCGGATCCCTGATAGGTGCCGATAAAAACCTGGAAAAATCCCATCAACGGCAGTGTTAAAATAATCAGGCGGAGATAGTCTACAGTCTGGGTAAAAACCACCTCTTCTCCGGTAAAAAATCCGGTTAAATTGGGGATAAAACGGTAAAAAGCCAGTCCTGCTCCTCCAATAATTAACGAAGATATTAGGGCACTGGATTTGACAGCTTTTCGAGCCCGTTCTACCTGCTCGGCTCCCAGATTCTGACCGACAATGGTAGCCAGGGCGGTGCCAATTCCCATGGCTGGCATCATAACAAAGGAGGAGATCCGGTTGCCGATACCAAAGGCTGCAATCGTTTCATTTCCGTAGGCAATGATAAACATATTGAGAAACATAAAACCAAAGGCCGCCATCGACTGCCCGATGCAGTTTGGCAGTCCAATTTTAATCAATTTTAACATCCTGTTTCCCGGTATAAGATCCTTAAGAGTAATTTCCAGTTTATCTTCGGGGGCCCGGAAGAGGGTTTTCAGTCCGTAGGCGGCAAAGATTCCCCGGGAAAAAACTGTTGCTATTGCGGCCCCGGCAATACCAAAATTTAGTGCAAAGATCAGAATAGGATCGAGAACAATATTAAGTATCAGAGAAGATAATTTGAGCTTCATGGGAGTGAAGGTATCACCCTGACCCTGGAGAATAGAAGCATAGGCCAGAAATAAAAAGAGGCTGGGCATCCCCATCATCATTACCCTCAGGAAAGCTACACCATTGGTCAATACCTCACCTTCTCCACCCATAAAACTGACCAGCTGGGGGCTGAAAATAGCAGCCGGTATTCCCATAACCAGCGAAAGAATTACTGAGATAGAGATAACTTCACCGGCAACCCGCCGGGCTTCCTCTTTTCTTCCATCTCCAATGTACTGGGCGATTAGTGAGGTTCCCGCCAGATTAATTCCAATCCCAACAGCAAGAAAGAAAAATACCACCGGCCAGACCAGGGTCATGGCCGCCATTGGTATTGAACCGAGCTGACTGACAAAGTAGGTATCGGTTATATTATAGATGGACTGGACCATATTATTTATCATAATAGGCCCGGCCAGAACAAGGATTGCTTTGATTATGTTACCCTTCAGGATTAGCTCCTGATTTTCATCAAGCCTCTGCATGCTTCCACCTCAGATGTCACCACTATAGGGCTCCTCTATTAGACACTTCAAAGGGTTGCTTCCAAGATATGCTTCAAGAATTACTTTAATTGAGTACTTCAAAAGGATACTTCAAGGGGTGATTCAAGAGTTGTTATAATTTGGCATTTCAATAAGGTTGCTTCAAGTGATGCTTCAAGAGTTGTTTTAATTTGCATTTCAAAAGGATACTTCAAGAGTTGTTTCAATGGGGTGATTCAAGAGTTGTTTTAATTGGGTACTTCAAAAGGATGCTTCAAGGTATGCTTCATTGGGGTGATTCAATGGCTGCTTTAATTGGGTGCTTCAAAGATATGCTTCAAGAGCTGCTTTAATGAAGTACTTCAAAAGGATACTTCAAGGGGTGATTCAAGAGTTGTTATAATTTGCATTTCAAAAGGATGCTTCAAGGGATGCTAAAAAGGGGTGATTCAATGGCTGCTTTAATGAGGTGCTTCACAGCGGTGCTTGAAGCTCCTCCACTGCCAACACAATTGGGTGCGAATGTATTTAAAAATAAGTTTATTAATTAACTAAAGACGGTTTTAAGATTAATTTAAGATTAATTTAAAATGTTAAATAAAAGATTAATATGTTAAATTTTAATGAAGAAAAGTATTTAATAAATTGAGGGTAAGAACCAAAAAATCAAGACCACTATAATTATATACCGGAACTTTTAAAATTGCAAATCGCATATAAAATCTACTGGCTATTATTCTTTTATTCTTTGCAGGGTTTATTGCGCGGGCTTTCCTGGAGTTTCCTGGAGTTATCTGGAGTTATATAGGGGTTGATTATTCTGCTGGACCTAGCTGGTTTTAGGATTCTTCAGGCTCCTGCCTGTGGTCCTCCAGAGACTGCAGGCGGTAATAAAGCATTCCCGAGAGAAAAACTAGAGCCCCCAGCAGCAGCCAGCTGTAAAAATAGTGCTCCACCAGATCACCCAAGAAGCCGAAGATTGGAGGTCCCAGGACCACTCCGGTCCGGAGAAAAATCAAGGACATGCCGGAGGCGATACCTGTCTGATCGGGTCGGGCCCGTTCGCTGACGACGGTGAAAAACAGACCGCTCCAGCCCAGGGCTGAAAGTCCCAGCAGGAAAGAGATGAAAAGCATAAAGGCGGTGCTGGCGGCCAGGGCGTCTCCCAGAAAACCATATATCAATTTTAAAATTACAATTGATATCATAAGCAGCATAAAGCTGTTCTTGCGATCTCCATCCAGCAGCCTGTCGCTGAGCCAGCCCCAGAAGGTGCGGCCAAAGATGCCGCCAATCTGGACGATGCCCAGGGCAAAGCCGGCCAGGGCTGAGCTGTAAAAGAGGTCCATGGTGAGAAAGAGGGTATAGTGGGCCGGAATCGCCCCCACCGCCAGGCCAAAGGTCAGCCCCAGCATGCAGGCCAGCATCAGCTGTCTGTTCTGCAACAGGTCGAAAACCTCTTCTTTAAAACTGTCACCGGTCAGGCTGGCGCCGCTGGAACCTTCTTTGTCAGGGAAATATTTTCTGGCTACCAGGAGACCCAGCAGGATCGCTGAAATGCCAGAAATAATTAAAGCAGATCGCCAGCCGATTCTGAGGGCTAAAAGGGGCAGCAGTGTTGCTCCGGCAAAACCACCCACCCCGCTGCCGGAGTGCATAAGACCCATAGAGACCGCTCTATTTCTGGGGGGAACTTCCAGCATTATGGCCTTGTTAACCGAAGGGGTTATGATGCTGAAGCCTATCCCGGTAATGAAGGCCAGAATTAAAAGCAGGCTGTAGACGGGAGAGATTCCCTGAATTATCATCAGGATGCCGATACTGACTGCCCCGAAAACCAGACCCCGCTTGGAACCGATTTTATCCACAATGCTGCCGCTGAAGACAGCAATGGCAGTGGCTGAAAGAAACATAAAGGTTGAGTAGAGTCCAGCCTGGGTTCGGGTTATGGCAAATTCGTCACGAATGAAGGGCATCAGTGCTTGAATTCCCTGGATATTTACAAAGGCGGCCATATAGCCGGTGGAGAGCAGAAAGAGAAGCTGCCACTGCAGATCTGCTCTTAAGCTGGCAAGTTTGGAGGTTATGTTCTGGAATTTAAACATAGCAGGAAAATCTCCTCTAAAAGCTGAAATTAAGTAGAGATAAGCACAGAGCTCTAAAATTATGTCAAAAATTATTTTTGCGTCAATTTGGCTATCATTATACAGCAAAAATGACTTTCTGTCAGCCTTTTTTGGCAATTAATTAAGGTTTTTCTCTTTAATTTTCTCTTTAATTTTAGTTATTTAGTTCTTATTCTTTTGTTGCTCTTTAATTTAAGTTCTTTTTCATTTGTTATTTTTTAGCTTAAGTTCTTTCACTATTTTATTCTTTTTATTACTACAGCGCAAATTCAAATTTTATTCTGGTTACAGGCTCATTTAAATTTCCTTGTTGCTTATCTAATGCTGGATAATTGACTTTGCTGGCTGAACCTTATTATCAGGACTGAAAGAGATAATATACTTGACAATAACATTTTGTTTGCCTGCAGCTGCTTGAACAACATGTAATCTGAAAAGAGCCTTAAAGAACCTTGTTAAATTTATTTTTTAAATAACCCCGTAAAGCACATTGCCTGGATTTGCTGAACAGTTTGGCTAATGGCTAGAGGGATTCATCCGGTTTGGTGGGGAATTTCCTTGACAGCAGTCAGCTTACATGTTATAAAAAACATATGAATTTTGCCTGAAAAACTCTTAACTGGATGGAATATCATGAAAACTCACGAACAGGATGAAAAATTTATGGAGCTGGCCCTGGAGCAGGCCCGCCAGGCACTGCGGCTGGATGAGGTTCCCGTAGGGGCTGTTATTGTAAGAAACGGTCAGGTTATTGCCAGCGGCTATAATCTGCGGGAAGCCAATCAGGATCCCTCTGCCCATGCCGAGATGATCGCTATCAGGGCTGCTGCCCACAGGCTGGGGAGCTGGCGGCTGGAAGAAACCAGACTTTATGTTACCCTGGAGCCCTGTGCCATGTGTGCCGGGGCAGTAATCCAGGCCCGGATTCCCGAGCTGATTTTTGGAGCCCATGATCCCAAAGCTGGAGCAGTGGGCTCACTTTATAATCTGCTCCAGGATGAGAGGTTTAACCACCAGGTCAAAGTGAGAAGCGGGGTTTTAAAGCAGGACTGCAGTCAGCTGTTGAGGGATTTCTTCCAGGAGCTGCGAATTCAAAAAGATAGTTAAGATAATTATTCGTGAGAGCAAAGCTGTCAGCTCCGATCGGGATTTATTGTCTGAACCTTTGTTTTTAATCAACTGTCCATTTAAAAAGCACGATGCGCAGCCCGGGTTAAGCCCCTGCTATGGCAGGCAGCAGCTGACAGCTGCTGTGTCCGGCTTGAGGCCTTTTCAGGATTCAATGGTAAAATATCAAATCAATAATTTCCTGGCAAAAATCTCCTCATTTTCCTCAATCTCCTCAATCTCATCAATCTCATCAATTTCTTCAACTTCATCAATTTATTTAATCTCCTAAATCTCATCAATCTTTTCAATTTCCTCAATTTTTAATCTCATCAACCTCCTAAAATTTTCAGGAGGTTTTTTGCTGGTTAATAAATGTATTATGATTTACTGAAAAATAAGAATAACAATAATATAATTATTTCCACTAAAAAACAATTTAGAAGAGCTGCTTATTTGGATGGGAGAAAATCAGTCCCACCATCAGTTCTGCCAGTTGAAAAAGGAGAGAATTTTAATGAATTGGATTAAGATTGAAACTCTGGATGAGAAAAGGATTGAGCTTGATGGGGAAACTCTAAGAGATCTGGACAATGACTTAAGAGGAAATCTGCTGAAAACTGGAGATGAGGGCTATGATGAGGCCCGGAAGGGCTGGAATGGTATGATAGACAGGAAGCCTGCTCTGATCCTTCAGGCTTCAGGTCCAGCCGATGTTATCAAAGCTGTTAATTTTATCCGGGAGCATCGGCTGAAAAGTTCGATTCGAGCTGGAGGGCACAATGTTTCGGGAGCGGCTATTGCTGATCAGGGAATGGTTATCGATGTTTCCCGGATGCGGAGTGTCCATATCAATCCGGAAGAAAAAACAGCAGTGGTGGAAAGCGGCGCCCTGCTGGGGGACCTGGATCATGAAACGGTGCCCTTTGGTCTGGCAGCCCCGGTGGGAGTTGTTTCTCAGACAGGGGTAGCCGGGCTGACTCTTCACGGTGGTGTGGGCTGGCTGACAAGAAAACACGGGCTTTCCATTGATAATCTCAAATCCATTGAGGTAGTTACCCCTGAGGGGAATTTGATCAAAGCTTCGGCAGAAAATCATCCCGATCTTTTCTGGGCACTCAGGGGAGGTGGAGGTAATTTTGGGGTGGTTACAGCCTTTGAGTTTAATCTCCATCCAGTTGAATCCCCGCTTGCAGCAATTATTACGATATACCCGATGGATAAGGCAGAGAGGGTTATGAATTTTGTTCGGGAATATATGGCTGAAGCCCCTGACGATTTAATGTTGATAACTGAATATGCCAGAGTTCCGGAAATGCCTGAGATTGCTGAAGAAGAGCACGGCAAACCGGCTTTGATCGTTGCTGGCTGTTATTCCGGGCCGCAGGATAAGGCTGAAGAGATCACCAGTCCGCTTAGGACAGTAGTTGAGCCGATTGCCGACCTGAGTCATAATTTGCCCTGGATAGAGATACAGCAGATTTTTGATGAGGACTACCCTGAGGGAAAACTCTATTACTGGAAGTCAATTTACCTGGACAGCATAAGTGATGAAGTATTTGCTCTGCTGGAAAAGTATACCAGAAGTCAGCCATCTCCTGACACAACCACTGATATCTGGTTTCTGGGTGGTTATGTAGAGAGGGTGCCTAAAGAGGAAACTGCTTTTTTCAACCGCCACCATCCCTATATGGTAGGTATCGAGGCTAACTGGGAAGATAGTGCCGATTCTGAAGCTAATATTTCCTGGGTGAGGGAACTTCATGGTGAATTAGAAAAATTACCCGGGGGAGGCAGATATCTTAATTTCCCGGGAGATCTTGATGAAAGGGAACTGGTACTGAGGGCCGCCTATGGCGACAATCTGGAGCGCTTAAAGAAGATCAAGGCAAAATATGATCCCGATAATATCATGCCCGGACTGCTCAACATTTCCTGAGCTGAGATT
>PWFW01000099.1 GCA_003554225.1 Halanaerobiaceae bacterium
CATCAACCTGCCATTTTTCAGCAAACTTATCCCGTACTTTCTCGTCATCTACTTTCTGATATCCTGGAAAAACATTGGGAAGTCCGCCCAGATCACAGGCTCCCTGGACATTGCTCTGACCTCTTAAGGGGTTAACTCCTGTGCTTTCTCGTCCAATATTACCAGTCAGCATCGCCAGACAGCAAAGCGAGGTAACATTAGCCGTGCCGGTTACATGCTGGGTGATACCCATAGCATAGTAAATAGCTCCCCGATCTTCTTTGGCAAACATCCGGGCTGCTTCTCTTATATCTTCAGCCGGAACTCCGGTAATCTTCTCTGCTCTTTCCGGTGGATACTGTCTGACAATTTCCTCGACCTCAGAATAATTTTCTGTGCGTTCTTCAATAAATTCTTTATCCTGAAGGCCTTCCTCTACTATGACATGCATCATGCCATTAATCAGAGCAATGTCAGTGCCAGGACGCTGCTGGAGGTAGATATCAGCTTCTTCAGCCAGTTCAATCCTGCGGGGATCTGCTACAATCATTTTGGCTCCCTGACGGGCTGCCTTTTTCATCCGGCTGCCAATCACAGGATGATTTTCAGTGGGGTTGGAGCCGGTAATAAACATAACATCCAGATCATCAATTTCTGCTATCGAGTTGGTCATTGCTCCACTACCAAAACTTTTGGCCAGACCGGCCACAGTGGAGGAGTGTCACAATCGAGCACAGTGGTCGATGGTATGGGTGCCGATTGCAGCACGCATCAGTTTCTGAATTAAATAATTCTCTTCATTGCTGCAGCGAGCCGAGCAGAGAGAACCAAAGGCTTCAGCACCATCTTCTCCTTTAATCCGCCTGAAATTATCAGCTACATAATCCAGGGCTTCATCCCAGGAAGCTTCCCTGAATTCTCCCTTTTCTTTATCTTTAATTAAGGGAGTGGTTAGACGATCGGGATGATCAATAAATTCATATCCAAAACGCCCCTTAACGCAGGCTTCTCCATCGGGATTGGGAATGTTAGCTCGATATATTGAACCAACTTTAATAACCCTGTTGTCATTGGTTTGTAAATCAAGTTTACAGCCAACCCCACAGTAACCACAGGTTGTCTCGGTGCTCTCAAGGTCATGCTCCAGCCTTTCTGAAATAAAGGGTCGGTATTCCAGAGCCCCGGTGGGGCAGGCTTCGACGCACTGACCGCAGAAAACGCAGCTGGAATCCTCACTGCCCAGATCCTGCTTCAATGCTGCACCAATCCGGGCATCAAAGCCGCGGTTGACAAAATCAATGGCATCAGAACACTGCACATTGTTATCAACCCTGACACAGCGACCGCAAAGGATACATTTGTCGGGGTCATGAACCAGGAAGGGGTTATCAGCTTCCAGTTCAAAACCGGTTTTAGTTTTAAACCCACCATACACAGGTTCCTCAATTTCAAATCTGGAAGCAAGGTCCCGCAGCTCACAGTTGTTTTTCACAGTGCAGCTGCACTCAAAGCAGCGCTCTCCCTCTTTCTCCATCTTTTCTGCAGAAATAGTCTCTGATACCTCATCAAAACACTTAACTCTGGTTTTAGCATCCATCATGGGGAGTTCCACCCGTTCCTGAGGTCTGGGATCTTCAACAAAGTCTAGATCCTCCATATCCAGTGACTCCCAGTGTCCCTGGCTTACATTGGTTTCAAAGGGCAGGTAAAATTCTTCTCCCTTGAGGTAGCTCTCTACATTTAGGGCGGCCTTTCTGGCTGCTGCTACTGCTTCCACTACAGTTGCCGGACCTGTAACACAGTCCCCGGCAGCAAATACATTATCTTCAACCTGATAGCTGTTCTCAACCACAGCCACATCACCCCAGTCATTTGTCGGTAGTTCTTCAGGAGCGATGGTTTTCTGACCAATGGCAGCAATGACAGTATCGGCTCTTACCTCAAACTCACTGCCTTCAATGGGAATAGGCCTCCTGCGTCCTGAGTCATCAGGCTCTCCCAGTTCCATTCTAATACATTTCAAGACCAGTCTGCCGTCCTCTTCTCTTAAATTAACCGGCTGGCTGAGAAATTCAAAGTTGCAGCCCTCCTCCCTGGCCTCATCAATCTCAATCTGCTCGGCAGGCATCTGCTCTTCTGTGCGGCGATAATAGCAGTGCACATTCTTATCGGTCAACCGAAGAGCAGAGCGCACACAGTCCATGGCAGTATTACCGCCACCTACAACAATAGTTTCCCCGGGATCTTCCATCTCATATCCCTGCTGGGATAATTTCTCCAGAAAATCAATTCCTCCCCAGGCCAGTTCTTCTCCTTCGGTTCTCATTGAGCTTGGCTGCCAGCAGCCTACAGAAATTACTACAGCATCATACTTAGCTTTAAGTTCCTCAAGTTCAATGTCTCTGCCCAGTTCCTGGCTGCAGTTGATAGTCACGCCATCCATTTTGTAAAAATGGTCAAGTTCCCTGTCCAGAATCTCCTTGGGCAGACGAAATTCAGGAATACCGTAGCGGAGCATACCGCCGGGTTTTTCCCTTTTCTCGAAAATATCTGAACCTATCCCCCATTTTCTCAAGAAATAGGCGGTCCCCAGGCCGGCCGGCCCGGCTCCAATGATCGCCACTTTCTTATCGGTTAGCTCCTCACGGGGCTCGGTATATTCCTCATAATGAAGATCTGCAGCCTTTCGCTTAAAATCATTAATAGCTACAGCCTCTTCATTTTCCATAACATTGCGGCGGCAGTCAGCCTCACAAAAACGAGGACAAACTCGGCCTATACTCATAGGCAGGGGAATTCTTTCCTTGATAATTGCCAGAGCTTTTCTAAAATCGCCCTCTCTACCTGCTCTGACATATTCCTCAACTTTAGCGTGAGCGGGGCAGGCTATCGTACATGGTGCCTCACAATCCCCACAGTGATCGGAAAGCAGGAGGTCAAGCACAGTTTTTCTGGCCTGGAAGATCCTTTGATTATCAGTAACTATATTTATACCGTCACTTACCTGTGTTGCACAGGAAGGCAGCAGTCGACCGGTTTCCTGGTCCTCCACCAGACACATCCGACAGGCTCCCACATCGGTTAATATATCAAAATGACAGAGAGTGGGGATTTCATACCCCAGACTTTCTGCTGCTTCCAGCAGGGTTTGGTCTTCAGCTACCTGATACTGTGTTCCGTTAATGGTAATTTCAGCCATTGTTTTTATCACCCTCTTCTTTATTACTTCTTTGATATATGGCATCTACAGGGCAGACCTCTTCACAGGCCCCGCAGGATATGCAGATATCTTCAGCAATAACGTGAACCTCTTTCTTTTCACCGCTGATGGCATCTACCGGACAGACATCCACACACTGAGTGCAGCCGATACAAAGTTCAGGATCAATTACATAGGGTTCTGCCAGACTGGTGCATCGGCCTGCGGGACAGGTTTTATCATTTATATGGGCTTCATATTCATCCCGGAAAAATCTGATGGTGCTCAGTACCGGGTTGGGTGCAGTTTGACCCAGCCCGCAGAGAGAGGTCTCAATGATTTTTTCTCCCAGTTCTTCCAGCAGCTCTATATCTCCAGCCTCTCCCTCTCCTGAGGTTATTCTCTCCAGTATCTCAAGCATCCTCTTGGTGCCAATCCGGCAGGGTGGACATTTGCCGCAGGATTCATCCTGGGTGAAGTCCAGGAAGAATCGGGCAACATCGACCATACAGTTATCCTCATCCATAACCACCAGTCCGCCTGAGCCCATAATTGCACCAGCTTCATCCAGGGATTCATAATCAATTTCCAGGTCAAGATATTGAGCCGGAATGGTGCCTCCGGAAGGCCCACCAATCTGAACAGCTTTGAATTCTTTATTGTCAGGAATTCCGCCAGCTACATCAAATATTACTTCTCTAATAGTTATTCCCATGGGCACTTCAATAAGACCGGTTCCTCGAACATCACCGGCCACAGCAAAAACCTTACTTCCCTTACTGCTTTCGGTTCCAATCCCGGCAAACCAGCTGCTGCCGAGGTTAATAATCTCCGGAACACAGGACAATGTCTCCACATTATTAATTACAGTTGGCTGACCCCAGAGACCTTTAGCAGCAGGATAGGGAGGCTTGGGATTTGGCATACCCCGTTCTCCTTCTATTGACTTTATCAGAGCAGTTTCTTCCCCGCAAACAAAGGCTCCTGCTCCCACCCGGATTTCTATATCAAAGGAAAAATCGCTCTCCAGGATGTTTTCTCCAAGGTAACCCTCCTGCCGGGCTGTTTCCAGGGCAGAGCCTAAATTTTCTATAGCCAGAGGGTATTCAGCCCTGACATAAACATATCCCCGCTCTGCTCCCACAGCATAACCGGTAATGGTCATTGACTCTATAACCTTGTGGGGATCACCTTCAATAATGCTGCGATCCATGAAGGCACCGGGATCACCTTCATCAGCATTGCAGATTACATATTTTTCATCAGACTCGGCATTAGCGGTAAATTCCCATTTCAACCCGGTGGGATATCCAGCTCCTCCCCGGCCTCTTAATCCGGAATCCTTAATTTCCTGAATCACCTGTTCTCCCATCATTTCAGTGAGAACTTTTTCCAGGGCCTGATAGCCATCCTGAGCCAGGTAATCCTCTATACTTGATGGATCAATTTCTCCAATATTCTTCAGGGCAATCTGTTTCTGCCCTTTGATAAAATTTAAATCGGTATATTCTTCAACCTTTTTCCCGTCTTCTTCAATTAAAAGTTCCTGAACAATTTTCCCTTCCTGAAGATGCTCTTTAACAATAACCGGCACATCTTCTATATCCAGCTTGCCGTAAAAGGTTTTCTCCGGCTTAACAATAGCGATAGGTCCCAGACTGCAGGGACCAACACAGCCGGTCTTTTTAACCACCTTTTTTACAGAAATATCATCAACCAGATTTTTATTCTTAAGTTCCTCTCTAAACCTGGCTTCAATCTCTTCAGCCCCGGATGAAAGACAGCCGGTTCCAGAGCAGATTAATACCTCTCTATTGTCCATTTAATTCCCCTCCTGGCTGCTGTCCTGATACTTTTCTAAAATTCCAGAAATATCAGCAGGTGTAAGGTTTCCGTAATACTTATTATCTACCATCAAAACCGGAGCCAGGCTGCAGGTACCAACACACCGTGTAACTGTCAGGGTAAATGTTCCGTCAGCGCTGGTCTCCCCTTCACTTATATCAAGCTGATCCTTAACTTCATCCACCAGATCTTCAGCCCCTTTAACATAGCAGGCAGTGCCAAGACAGATTCCCAGAGTGTGATCCCCCTGAGGTTCAGTGGTAAAAAATGAATAAAAACTGATAACTCCAGTTATCTTGCTCAAAGGCACTTTTAACTCCCGGGAGATATGCTTTTGAATGTCATCCGGGAGATAACCCACCCGATTCTGGACTTCGTGGAGAACCGGGATTAATATTCCTTTTTTCCCCCGATACTTTTCAATGATCGGGTCCAGTTCAGGAAATTTCTTTGCTCCCACAGTATTTCCTCCTTTGATAATTTTTACTTTGTGCAGATTTCTGCATTTTACAGCATGATTTTATTAAAGCATTTCCTCAGCCGTCTGCCAGAAAAAACAGAATGCTTTCCTGCTAAACTTTTAATTCTTGAATTCTATCAGAAATCCTGCTTAATTGCTGCTGATATTCTTTCAGCTTCTTTCTTTCTGCCTCAACTATATCTTCAGGGGCCTGGGTGACAAAACCTTCATTAGCCAGTTTACCCTCAGCCCGTTTAATCTCTGCTTTAATATTCTCTCTTTCTTCTTTAAGTCTGGTAATTTCCTCTTCAATATCAATCATATCCTCCAGGGGAAGAATTATATCAATATCCTGAACAACCGCAGTAGCTGCTTTTTCCGGTCTTTCGCTAATTTCCTGGCCGATAGTTACCCTGTCCAGACCGGCAAGATCTCTAAGATAATTTTCTGCCTGCTGCAGCAGCTCAATGCTCTCCTTCTCAGCCGAGAGAATTGCAGTGATCTTCTGCCCAGGATCTACCTTCATCTCATTGCGGATATTGCGAATTGAGCGGATTACCTCTTTAATCAGCTCCAGGTTCTCCGCTGCCTCAAAAAACTCATAATCCTGCTGAACTTCTGGCCAGTTTTGAATCATGATGCTCTCGCTGGTTCCGGGCAGCTTCTGCCAGATTTCCTCGGTAATGAAGGGCATAACCGGATGAAGGAGTTTCAAAATGCCAGCCAGCAGATTCTGACCTATCCGGGCGGCCTGTCTGACATCCTCAGGATTATCATCCTGATAAAGTCGGGGTTTAATCAGTTCCAGATACCAGTCACAGAACTCACTCCAGATGAAGTCATAGAGAGTTTTGCTGACTTCACCGAAAAGATATTTTTCCATGTTTTTATTAACCTCTGTAATCACATCATTAAATCTTTGCAGAATCCATTTTTCCGCCAGAGTAAAATCTTCAGGCTGATACCGGGTTATATCCAGACCGTCACTTTTGTCAAGATGCATCAGCATAAAACGGGCTGCATTCCAGATTTTATTGGCAAAGTTGCGGCTGGCTTCCAGCCTCTCCTCCCGAAAACGCATATCATTGCCGGGGGTATTGCCGGTGATCAGCATAAAGCGCAGGGCATCGGCCCCGTAATCCTCAATAACCTCCAGAGGATCGACTCCGTTACCCAGCGATTTGCTCATTTTCCGGCCCAGAGCATCGCGAATCAGCCCGTGGACATAAACATCGCTGAAGGGCTTCTCCCCCTGAAAATGCAGACCCATAAAGATCATCCGGGCTACCCAGAAGAAAATTATATCCCGTCCGGTAACCAGCACATCGGTAGGATAGTAGAAATCCAGATCCTCAGTCTCCTCCGGCCAGCCCAGCGTGGAGAAGGGCCAGAGGGCTGAGCTGAACCAGGTATCGAGCACATCTTCATCCTGCTTCAGATTGCTGCTGTCGCAGTTCTGACAGCTTTCCGGTGCCTCCCGGGCAACATTAATTTCTTCACAGTCCTGACAGTACCAGACCGGTATCCGGTGGCCCCACCAGAGCTGACGGGAAATGCACCAGTCCTTGATATTCTCCATCCAGTTAAGGTAGACCCGGGAAAAACGATCAGGTACAAAGTTAATATCTCCTTCTTTAACCGCTTCTATAGCCGGTTCAGCCAGCGGCTCCATCTCAACAAACCACTGCTTGGAGATCATGGGCTCCACAATTTCATCACAGCGGTAGCAGCGGCCTAC
>PWFW01000179.1 GCA_003554225.1 Halanaerobiaceae bacterium
GATCCTGAAAAAGCTGAGACTCCATCTGAAAAACCCCGGCAGTCTGCCCCCTGCCCAGCATCCGGTAAACCTCCTGGTTATCCAGCTCAAGGTTATCGATCTCAATCTCTTCCCCGTGATTCTCTTCAATCCGCTTTAAACTGTCCTCAATCACCGTCAGATTCCTCAAACCCAGAAAGTCCATCTTCAAAAGCCCCAGCTCCTCAATCTCCTCCATCGGCAGCTGGGTTATCCGGGTGCCATCGGAAAGCTGCAGGGGAACCAGCTCCACCAGCGGCTTCGGACCGATAATCACTCCGGCAGCATGGGTGGAAATATGCCGGGGCATCCCCTCCAGCCGGGAAGCCTTCTCCAGAAGCTCACCAACCTGCCTGTCCTCCTCGGCCAGAGCCTCAAGCTCAGAGCTCTCATTTAGAGCCTCGTCAAGGGTAATCCCTGGCCGGGCTGGAATCTTTTTAGCCACCCGGTCAACTTTGTCATAGTCCATTCCCAGACCCCGTCCTACATCCCGGACTGCCCCCCGGGCCGCCATGGTACCGAAGGTGCCAATCTGCGCCACTCTCTCCTGTCCGTAACGCTCACTGACATATTCAATTATCTCATCCCGGCGGTCATCAAAGTCAATATCGATATCCGGCAGGTTCAGTCTCTCCGGATTGAGAAATCTTTCAAAAAGAAGCCCGTAATCCAGAGGATTGATCTTGGTTATACCCAGTAGGTAGGAAACCAGACTTCCCGCCGCCGATCCCCTGCCCGGCCCGACCCTGATTCCCCTCCGCTCGGCTTCCACCACAAAATCCCGGACGATTAAAAAGTAAGAGGCATAGCCCATCTCGATAATTATATCAAGCTCCTCCTCCATCCTCCGCCTTGCCTCATCATCCCCCGGCAGCTTCTCCCCCAGCGCCCTGTCACAGTAATACCGCAGCAGCTCCTCGGGACCAGAGCTCTTATATCCTTCATCCTTCCTTCTCCCCCTGCTTTCACCCCTCTTTACTTCATTTTCACTGCCCTTTTCTTTCGCCTTACCATTCCCATGCTCTCCCCCATCACTCTCAATATCCGGATATTCCGGCAGATGAAATTGATCAAATTCCAGCTCAACCTTGCAGCGCTCGGCGATTTTCACCGTGTTTTCCAGAGCCTCCGGAACAGCTCCAAAGAGCTCCTGCATCTCAGCAGTCGATTTAAAGTAAAACTGATCACCGCGAAACTGCATTCTATCTTCATCCTGAATGGTGGTGCCGGTCTGCAGGGCCAGCAGCAAGTCATGCAGCTCGGCATCCTCCCGCTTGAGATAGTGACAGTCATTGCTCGCAATCAGACCCACCTCAAACTCATCAGCCATCTCAATCAACGCCGGATTGATCCTCTTCTGCTCCTCCAGCCCGTGATCCTGAAGTTCGATAAAAAAGTTGTTTCTGCCAAAAATATCAAGGTACTCCTGAAGAGCCTCCTCCGCTTCATCCCGGCGCTCCTCGGTCAGCAGTAGAGCCAGTTCCCCCTGCAGACAGGCAGAGGTGGCAATCAGCCCTTCGGCATGTCGGGCCAGAAGCTCCTTATCCACCCGAGGCTTATAGTAGAAACCCTCAAGATGCCCCCGGGAAACCAGCTGAATCAGATTGTGATAGCCCCGGTTATTTTCTGCCAGCAGAATCAGATGATACCTGGTCTGATCCTTCTTCTCTAGCCTGCTGCCAGGGGTAAGGTAAACCTCACAGCCCAGGATCGGTTTGATCCCGGCTCTTTTTGCCTGACGGTAGAACCTGATCATACCGTAGAGGGAACCATGATCGGTCAGAGCCACTGCCGGCTGGCCAAATTCCCTGGCCTGCTCTATCAGCTCTGTCAGCCTGATAGCCCCATCCAGCAAACTGTATTCGGTATGATTATGAAGGTGGACAAAATCAGCCATAAATATCCCCTTTCCCTCTGGCAACCAGCTCTTTGAGCTTGTTTTAAACAGCAGCTATTCAAAGCAATGCTTACTTGAACCTTAAAGATTAATAATTGAAAAAACAATAATAAGAAATTGAAAATTTAACTGTTTATTCCAAAAATATAAAGAAGCAAAAACACTAACTCCCACAAACCTTTTGGTTAAAAAAAGTAATGATATTACTGGAAAAAAATCAATGAAAGATTTTAAAAAGTAATTACTTTACTTTGTTTTTTTAGGCCATTATGTTATAATAACTCCAGATATATTGAGCATAACACTTTTATTTATAAACAGGTTTCAGGAGGTGAAGCTTTATGGATAGAGAAAAAGTCGAAGATGTCCTGAATCAGATCCGCCCCGGCCTGCAGGCTGATGGTGGTGATGTAGAACTTGTCGATGTTGAAGATGACGGAACAGTAAAAGTTCGATTAACCGGAGCCTGCGCCGGCTGCCCGATGTCAACCATGACCTTAAAATCCGGGATTGAGCGGGTTCTTAAAGAAAATCTTTCTGAAGTAAAAGAAGTAATTAATGTAAATTAAAGCTTATTCGAAAATCAATAGTGCAATTTATTAGTAAAAATAAATACTTTGCTCAGATAAAAATGTTAATATGGTTATAAACAGGGATGGCCGCAATCTAGCAGCAGACTATCCCTGTTTTTATTTTTTACTTAACTGCTTTCAGCCTTATCTCCTTTAAAATCATCACCTGCCGGCCCGTCTGCTTCAGGTCTGCCTGAATCAGCCTCTTTCTTTTCTTCATCCAGCAGCCTTAGTTCAAGATCTCCGAATAAAATTTCCTCAATGTCATTTATCATCGTTGAGAACCTGGACTGAGCCTGAAGAAATTTTTTCACCGGTTGATTCATATCTACCAGATTCTGCAGTTCATTCAGCCGCTGCTTTTCCTCTTCAGAAACTTCTTCTCCTCTCATTTCCCTTCTTCGAACTTTAATTATCTGCTGCTGAAAATCCTGCAGAAGCTCAATCCTGGTTGAATCTTCTTTGATTTTTTTGCGAGCCTCCTGAAAAGACTGATATTCCTCAGACTCTTTAATTGCTCTGGCAAGTTTATGAGCTGTTCCGTAAACAGACATGTTATCCCTCCTCGAAGTAAATAATTTATCTAGCAGGTTTTGAGAAAACCTTTACTGACTAATAAGCTTCCTGTGAAGTTCTGGAAATAAAAAATACAGCAAATCCTGTAACAGATAATTCAGAAAATGATATCCTGATCTCCAGCTAATTTTCCGTATCCAGTTAATTTACTATTATGTCTGGTTCTGCTTGATAAATCCTATATCAGAAATTTGACCTGCCTTAAGCTCAACCCTGGCAAAGCTGTAATATTTCTTCCTTTTTCTCACTGTAGGTGAGCCTGGATTCAAAAGTACCTGATTCTCAAGCTCCTGATAAAAAGCATTATGGGTATGGCCAAAAATAATCAGATCTGCTTCAGTAAAACTGTAAGTCAGACCGGTGATTAAATCTCCCTGGATGATATGGCCGTGAGTGAGAGCAATATTTATTCCTTCAATCTCAAACTGCCAGCTGAGCTCAAGCTCCTCTGTCAAATCTGACCCATCACAGTTGCCCTGAACAGCTTTCACCGGAGCAATCTCTCTCAGCTCAGCCAGCACCTCTGAGCCGGTTATATCCCCGGCATGAATTATAAGATCACAGTCCACCAGACCGGAAATCACCCAGCCAGGAATTTCTCCAATTATATCAGGGATATGGGTGTCTGATACAATACCCAGCTTCATTAGGTTATCTGCCTCTCTTCCTGGAAATTTTAGAATAACTTTTCCACCATCAACCACCAATCCACTTTTCTCGTACTTTGCTGTGATAATTTGGTGTTATAATTAGTATTCTCAGCTAATTTGCAAGATTCCTGCCTGATTTTAAAAAAATAACCTGCCCAGCAGAGGTTTTTCTATCTCAACTGCTTCATGAGGACAGAGTTCCTGACAGCAGAAACAGCGAATACATCCTTTCAGCTCAGCCCGGGCCTGTCTCTGTTCTATAGTTATTACCTGGGGCGGGCAGTTTTCTTCACAGATACCGCAGCCAATGCATTTTAAAGTGAAAATCGGTCTGGGACGCAGCAGCCTGGTAACAAACCGGTTTAAAAAATCCGGCAGCTTTTTATCCAGGAGATTTGCTGTCCTGTCGATATCCGGAAGACTTACTTCTTTGAACCTCTCGGTCAGCCAGTCGGGGATTTCTTCTTTGAAAAAATTCTCTTTCCTGTATTGCTCGTAAGCACTTAATCCTCCTGGATGATTGAAACGACTTATAATAGCTTCCGGCAGGGGATCTTTTAAATAAGAAAGATCCCCTCGTAAAAGCCAGGAAACCAGCAGATCTAGCTCAAAAATATCTCCGGTAGCCAGCATAAGCTCGAAATCGCGGGGACTGCCGCTGGAAGGCCCATCTCCCTCCATACCGGTTACAGCATCCATTATGGTAAGATCCGGGGCAGCCAGCTCGGCTATATCCAGTAAAAGCTGACAGAAATCCCTGACCTTCGGCATTTTAAAATGATATTCGGCTTTTACTGTACCCGGAACCACCCCAAAGAGATTTTTAACCGCTCCGGTATAGAGAGTCAGTCCGTGAGTCTTAAGTTTGGGCAGATTAATAATAAAGTCTGCATCTTTAAGATAACTGCAGAGCTCAAAGGATTTGCCCCGCTGGCCAGCCTCCAGTTTATCGTAGAAACTTTCAGTATTGTAATTCAGCTCATAAAGCCCCTGCTCTGCATCTGCGGTATAACCGCTCTTGCTGTATGCCAGCTTCAGTGCTGTTCTGTTGAAGGGGCCGCCGGGGCTGTCAGCCAGTACAGGCCTGGCCCCCAGCGATTTTATTTCCCCGGCAACAGCCCTGATCACTGCTGGATGGGTGCTGACAGCCCGGGAAGGGTCCTTGCCCATCAGCAGATTAACCTTCATCAGCACCCTGTCACCGGCTGAAATTTTTTCACTCACTTTAAATTCAGCAAAAATTTTCTTGATATTTTTTGCTAAAAGCTGTTCTCCGTAATTTTCTGTTTCCAGAATATAAAGGTTATCTGTCAGATACTGCTGCACTCAAATCTCTCCCTGCTGGCTGAAGCTTATCACTGCCAGTTTTCTTTATGACCCATAACAGTTCATTCCTGATGTTTTTTCAAAAAAAGTCTTTCTTGAAAATTCCTTTATCTTCTGCCTTGATAAATCAGAAAAGTTGACCAGTTTAGAAATCATAAACCCGGACCTGCTAAAAAGCATGAATCCGGGTCATTTACAGATAAAATATCAATTTTTATGAGGCTTTTTCGCTGGCCTCTTTGCTGCTGTCCCCGCTGCTCTCAGTAGCCTTTTTGCTGTCAGCAGACCCGGGAGTAGCCCCTTTATTTCTTGTATCAGTGCAGTAAAATCCGGAACCTTTGAAGATAACTCCTGGAGAGCCTATTATTCTCCTGACCTCAGAGCCGCATTCCGGGCATCTTTGCAGTGGCTTAGCTTTGATGCTCTGCATCTTTTCAAAACGTCCACATTCATCGCATTCATAGAGATAGGTTGGCATCTTGCTCACTCCTCCTATTCGATTTTATCATTTGCCTGGATTTCTGCTGAAAAATTAGCTGAAGAAGCAGAAAAGCTCTGCCTCTTATTTCTTCAGCAGTATGTTCAATCCTGAATATCACTAACCCTAAATTTATTTATATTATATTTCAGTAATTTTGTCAAGAAATTTTACTACCGGGCATACTTTTTAATTAATTTATAGATAATTATTTGATTTATTAATTATTACAAGTTTACTAGAATCAGCTGATTCAAAAAAGCTGGCTACCCAGGATTTCCAATTAAATAATCCCTTTATTTCTCAGTCTATTTATTTCTGCCATCAGCATCCATTCCGGTAAAGCGGCGGTAACCCCAGTAATTATAGAGCATCACAAAAATAAAAGCCAGCATAAGAGTATACCAGCCAATCAGAAAGAAGTAAACAATACCGAGCAGAGCCGCTGCTGCCAGCACCGCCAGATAGGGTCTGGAGGGAAAGTTTATCCTGCCCAGCTGCCAGGGTAGCAGGGCCAGTCCCACAAAAACCCCTACTTCACTGTTAAAATACAAACCAGCAGCCGCCAGCAGGGCGAAAAACAAAGCTAACACCTTATGCACAAATTTATCCTCCCTTCCTTTCCAGGAGAACAGCTGTCTCAATATGATAGGTCTGGGGAAACATGTCAACTCCAGAAATTTCGAGGATCCGGTATTTATCCTTAAGCTCCTTGAGGTCCCGGGCCAGGGTTGCGGGGTTGCAGGAAACATAAATTACTCCCGCCGGGCCTATCTTTAAGATATCCTTCCTGGCTTGAGATTCCAGGCCGCTGCGGGGTGGGTCTAAAATCAAGAGACTTTCCGGGTTGAGCACCTCGGTCAGAGCCTCCTCAGCGTCGGCCTGGTGAAATTCTACCCTGTCCTTAAGTCCGTTGAGCCGGGCATTGAACCTGGCGGCTGCTATTGCGGACTGGCTGCTGTCGATACCGACCAGCCGGGAGCTCTGCTCTGAGAGATAGATCCCGATTGAGCCGGTTCCACAGTAGGCGTCGACCAGCTCCTCGCTCTTGATTTTGCCGGCCATCCCCCTGACGGTATCGTAGAGCTTTTCGGCCATCTGCTGGTTTACCTGAAAAAAGGAGTCGGGGTAGATAATGAATTTAAAAAGTCCCAGGTATTCAGTGATATAGGGCTCACCGGCCAGCAGTCTGGTTTTCTCTCCCAGGATTACGTTGCTGCGGCCGGGATTGATATTCTGATGGACACCCTTGAGCTCGATATTTTCCTGAATGAGCTGTTCTGCCAGCTCCTTCCAGGGGCTTTGGTTCTTTTTCCGGGTAATAAAGGTAAGCTGCTGCTGTCCGGTACAGCGGGCCGAACGGATGAGGAGATGGCGGAGATCTCCCCGGTGTTCCTCTTCCCGGTAGGGCTTGACCTTTTGCTGCTTGAGGAGCTTTACTGTCCGGTCCAGCAGGCGGTTAATCGGCTGGTCCTGAATCCGGCATTCCGGAAAAATAACGAGCTCATGGCTGCCGGAGCGGTAGAAACCGGCCTCAATTTCATCATTGACCAGACCCAGGGGGAACTGTCCCTTGTTGCGGTAATACCAGGGGAAATCCATCCCCTGAACGCTGAAATCCGGGAGTTGAGATATTCTGGCGATCCGCTCCAGGGCATCTAATATCATGCCGCGTTTGGCCCGAAGCTGAGCGGTGTA
>PWFW01000039.1 GCA_003554225.1 Halanaerobiaceae bacterium
AAGACGTAACTTACACAAGCAGCACCAACACGTTTACAGTTGAAGAATCAGAACTTGAAACCCCTGATTTAGAGATAACGACACCACCAACCGGTACAACTTTTGATATAACAAGTATAGATGAACCTGTTCCTTACGAAGTAAGTTTTGAATGGGAGAACGATGAGGATGTAACACTTACAAACAGTTTAGAATATCCGAACAGCTTCATACAAGAACTGTTCAGTCAAACATATACAGGTCCAACAAGTGAAACTGTTTCCGATGATTTCAGTTTCGATGAAGAAGAAGTAAGTATAAGCGATGAATACAGTCTTGAAGCAGAACTTGAAAGCTCAGGGAACACATGGACTGACAGTATAAGCCTTGAAGTCCAGGAGAACGCAGAGTTTACATTAGATAAACCGCAAGATAGTGAAACCGTACCAGTAAACGATGATAACGAAATAAGTTTTGAAGGAAGTGTAACAGCTTTCTACGATGGAAACACAACAGTAGAACTGAGAGAACTTGAAACACTTGAAGAGGAAGAACCAGGAACAGAATATGAAACAATACAAGAAATAAGTCACAACGGCAGTTTAGACGGTCAAAGTTTCGAGTTCGATCATGAGCTTGAAGAACATGAAGAAACCGATGAGCTTTATCATGAATGGAGAATTGTTTATGAAAGCAGTGAAACCGGTGAAGTATTTGAATCACAAACAAACAGGTTCACAAGCAGTACGGACGAACCAGAAAACCTGTTCCAACAATTAATAAGTGATTTCATAGGATTCCTAGCAGACTCTTGGGATCATGCAATGGACGAACTTGGTTCAACAGGTCAAGCATTTTTAGCACTACTACTAATTGCATTGTTCGGTGCAATAGGTGTTATTGCTGCAGGTACAACAAATGCGGCAGTAATGATGATGGCCGTAGCGTTCTTAGTAACAATCTTGATAGGTTTACTGCCTGGATGGTTGCTTGGATTAATAGTAGCAGGTATAGCAGTCTTGTTCGTATTCAATAGAGGAGGGTAAAAAACAATGGGATACAAGTTCGTAATGAGCAATGCATTAATGATAATATTTGCAGCGTTAATGCTTGGTCCTCTAGGTATGGCAGATACACTTGATTCTGATACTGTTATAGGACCTGCAGATGAGCTTGTAGAAGATGGTGTAGTTGAAACCGAATCAGATGTAGACTTTGATACAAACAGATTACAATTTGATATTGAAGACGAGTTCCAAGTAACTACAGGCACTGTTAATGCATTGGTTTGGGATCAAACAGAGAACGATAGAGGCGAAGACTATGGATACATTACTTATGACGTTGAAGGATTAGAAAGTTTTATTGTACAAGCACAGACAGGAGGCATCTCGTTGACAAGTGAGATGGAGGCAGAGATTAGGCCGGAAGGAGAGATAGCTGGTACTGTTCAAGAAGATCCGGTTGTAAATATTTTTGATGGACGTAATGATTTAGGAAACAATTTTTTCACTGAAAACACTGAGGAAGTTGAGATAAGGATAAGCGGAGATGCGGATAGTCATGCGTTAGTTGATATAATTAATGATGATGTCGGTCTTGATGATTTTACTGAAGAGGATAGTATTGAGCAGAGAGATTTCAGTGTTGAGGAGTCTATGTTTGACAGGGTTAGTTCAGCTATTAGAACTAGTAGTAGTGCGATTGCACAGTTACCGTTTTTGATTGCTGCATGGGTTGCCTTTAGTTTTGCTATTCCTGGTTTGGTAGGTACTGCTTTTCAAATGTATATTGCAGCTTTCATACTTTACCTACTGGTTACGGAGGTGTGGATTGGTTAAAAAATGGGTATTATTGAGAAGACTGCGACATTAGGAATAGGTGTATTCTTCCTTTTCCTTGTAATAGGTATACCCAGTATGGAGTCTTTATTCCTTATAGACTTGGAAGCTGTATCAGATGCACACTTAACACTTTTGCAGTGGAGTGCTTACCTTGGATTCCTTTCAAGCATGATGTATATGGCGGTGAGAGCATAGAATGATTATAGATAATAAACGTAAAGGTGAAACAGCAAAACTTTTCTTATTCACATTACTAGGAATCAGCATAATATTCAGCATATTCATATTTTTCCCAGTAAGCCTAGACGCAGATTTAACAGACGAGGGAATAATAGTAGAAGAAGAATACGAAGTAACAAATAACTGGGAAGAGTTTGGAGAACTACAAAACTTGGAAACAGATAGTAACTTGTTATACCCTGAAGCAAACGAACAAGGAACCTGGACCAGCTTAATTCAAGAGGAAAAGAGTAACACAGTTTTACGTTTTACAGGTGTTGGCGATGCTCGTGACGGAACAGGAAAATATATTATCAATTCTTGGGAAGAATCTCCTGAAGGTCAAGAACCAGACCAAACCTTTGAAATAGACTTGGAAACAGGAACAGTTGAAGAAGAGTTTGAGGATGCTGAAGAGTATAACTACTTCCAAGTTGAAATAGATATGGAGGAGACAGGCGGAAATAGTAATAAGAGACCTCATGTGGATGAGATTGAGTTAGAATGGGTGCAGGTGTTAGATCGTCAGCCTCTTGGTTTGAGCAGTGAAAACTTTCAGTTATTGAGTTTAATGGTTTTGATTGGAGCTGGTATTCTGGCTATGATGACGGAGATTTAAACAGTTAAAATATTTAACTACATACTAACTAATATTAGTTATATGTTCGATGTTGGGAATCCTAACACTAACAACCATAGTAATTCTAACAATAATTATAGCCTGGAAAACACTCAACTCCATGCTAAAAACCCTTTTACTTACAACAATACTTCTCCTACTTATCTACACTCTAACTAAACTGATCTAAAAAATGATAGAAGCAATACTAGCCTCAGCAATAGGAACACTAACCGCAATAATTGCGGCAACAGCACTGATAGCAGCAATAATAAAAACAAAAAAAGATCAGATAACAGGAAAAGTAGAGAACAAAGTAGACGAAAAAGTAGAAGAAAAAAAAGAAGAAATGATCGGAGGAATGTTCCAATGAACACAAACCAACTCAAACAAGAATACGTTAACTACCTGAAAACAGACGGAGACATAGTAATGGAACTGTTTATAGGCGGACTAGCAATAATATTTTACACTTACCAAGGACTAACAGGATTTTTCTTAGGGTTCGTGATACTACACATACTCGGATTCATAATCGACATTTACAACCTAGACCAGCTCGACAAAAAAGCACGGATGTACAGAGCAGAAAAAATAGCAGACTAACAGAGGATAAAAATATATGCCAATCGAAACAATAACACAAGATCCTGCAATGCTTGCAGCAGTAGTAGCAGCAGGAGCAGGAGCAGCGGGAGTACTAGCTTACAAGAAATTCGCAGACAAACAAGAAGAAACCATAGAGACAGAAGGAATGAAAACCAAGTTCAAGAAAATATTTGAAGAGCCAACAAAGACTCAAGGAAGCAAAGTAAAAGATTTCGTAAAAATGCGTGGAACCAGTAACACACCTCAATTAATTGGATACGCTTACAAAGCCAAAGACAACGATATAAAAACAGTTACCTACAACGTAGAAGAAAAAGAATATCAGACACAAGACTCTATTGGAACAACCTATACCATTCTAGAAGGAAGGAAAAAAACAGGACTTTATATTAAAGCATTCTTACATAGTCTCGCTCCTGGAAACACTTTTGCAGAAACCTACGATGTACCAGAACACTTGATAATGCCTGGAGACGACTACATATGGTTTAGCAACGAAGCACACTTTGTCAAGTTTAACGGTATTAAAAGACAGTTCAGTGTAGAAGGATTAAGCCGCGGATGGGAAGCAAGTTTCGCTAAAACACATGAAAACTACTTGAAAACCAAAGGCGATATTCCAGAACAATACGCTACACTTAACAACCGTATCAGCGGCCAACTAAAAATGGAGAATATAAGAAGCGAAAACATTAGAGAATATAAGAAAGAACAAGATAGAAGTGAAAAAGATCTCTAAGTAAGAAGTTTTTCTAAATCTTTCTTCTTTCTTTCCATCTCCATTTGTTCTTCACGTTTCTTAACTTTTCTCTCTTTCTCTTCTTGATCGAGTTTTTCTATACGTTGACGTGTTTCTTTACTTGGTTTACCTGCTTTCCATACACCTTTATACTGAGGATCTATTTCAACAGTTAATGAGTCATTTTTTCTTTTCACCTTATCGGCTTTGAATTTGTAGGTATCTCCATCTCCTATAGAAACCATTTTAATGTTGTGATTGGTTCTTATTGCTTTGTCACACCGGCTTAATTCGTGAGCATCATAACCTAGAAGGTTTGAAAATCTTCTAGTTAGATACATTAAATCTCTATTAGTTTTGTTTTTAGGAGTGTAGTGTTCATCGCTGGGAAAAACTGAGTCGGCGTCTGGTACAATAAAGATTTTTTTCCTGTTTTTCCTGGTACGTTTAGAGAATTTTAATGGATCTTGTGTGATTTGTTTTTCTGGTTTGAAATCTCCTTCGAGGATGTTTAGTTCGTTGTGTAGTATTTCTGCTAGCTTGGATATTGCCCAAGTACATCCATGTCCAGGATCTCCAAGAAATATTAGACGGGGTTGTTCTCCGTCTGACATCATCTCAACTATTTGTCCTACAATCAAAGGCTGTTCTTGTCCGTCTATTAGACATAGGTCGTTGTCTAGCAGGGAATCGTTAGTCTTTACCTTGGGTAATGAAGTAAAATGTTTCATTTTTCTACCTCCTGGATAAATTTCTTTGGCTGAATCACTAAGCCCCACAGTTTTTTGTTGCCGCTGGTATTGTATCTACAGGAGCTATACTTTTTCTCAAAATAACCGTTGTTAGTTACACCCCAGTTTTCTATAGTACGGTTGTTAACCTTTATTCCTTGATTATCATAAAGTTCTGAGGCTATTTCGCTTTTCTTAATCAGTAGTTTGTCCTGTGATTTTTCAGTTTTACATATACTTAATATTGCTTGTCTTACGTCGTCGTAGTCGATCTTACGTGTCGTAGTAGTTTTTTCACTCACAAAGGGATACACCTATATTTTTTATATTAACTACAATCTTGTTATATTTAACTAATTTTAAAGAAACACCGGTAATATATCCATTATTTAATATATAAACAGTTTTTCTTTATTCTACTTAAAATATAGTTGATTAAAAGACGTTAAAACGCCCGAGAAACCCGTACAGACAACCTATATAAAAGCATAGTTACATATTCTTACATAATAGTTAAAACCCGTACAAAAAATAACTAAAAAACAAGATCAATACTAAACGAGGTGAAAAAATAAAAATGGGAGCAGAAAAAGTAGCAGGCTTTGTAATAGGTGGTGCAATCGCACTATACATCCTGTACAGCCTACTACCATCAGTATTCGAGCTGTTCGGAGACATGACATTCGAGGACGCACCAACAGGTGCAGAACCGATTGTCGGAGCAACAGTTGTTGTCTTCGTAGCACTCGTACTTTGGGTCATGTGGCAGGAAATGTCATAAAAAAACGGAATAGGATTCCCGATTCCATAAAAAGTAGGGAAGCAGTCTAAATTGGCTGTTCCCTACTATTCACGTATCATTCAATAAAACCCTTGGAAAAAACCTGCTAGGTATTCAATGAGGTGAACCAAAAAAATAAAATGTCAGTAGAAAAAGTAGTCGGATTCGTAATAGGTGGTGCAATCGCACTGTACCTGCTTTACAGTATACTTCCAGGAGTCTTCGATATATTCGGAGTACTCGGTGAGGAGACAGAACCTGATGGACCAACGTACTTTGAACTAGCACCAACAGGTGCAGAACCGATTGTAGGAGCAACACTGATTGTATTCGTAGCATTAGTGCTATGGACAATGTATAACGAATTCTCCTAAAAAAAAGCGTGTCGGCAAGAATAAGCTCGTAGTTTTTCTGTAGTTTCAAGCAGATCCAGGGTTTCTACGTCAACAAAAAACCCTTGGAACTTTCTTCATAACAACACAAAATCATGATTTGGCAAGACATACTACTCAGCATCGGTACAGTTATCGGTATAATATGCAAAGCCTACGCACTTCAAGACAGTAAAACAGTTTGGAGCAGGAAAAGCAGCGGATTAAATATTCTAACTTATCCGTGGACCGCACTACTACCATTCTACAGCCTCGGATTATACACTACATTCACAACAACTTTAGCCAGCTTCCTGATATGGATAGGTATCTACATATTCAGAGCACCAGAAAATGAAGACATACTATCAAGAACAATAAAATAATTCATCTTCGTTTTCTTCATCAAAATTCATTTTTCTTCACTCTCTTCTATTTTTTCTAGTTTGATTTGACCAGCTCCACTTCCACCTATCACTAAGTCTTGTTCGATTTTGTCACCAGGCTCCCAATCTAGTTGCGTAACTAAATCTTTGGCAATGGTAACATGATAATTTGCTTTCGAATCTGACCCTGATTTCCGCAGTTTTCTAGAAGTCATCTTACTATGTAACTAGTTGCGTAAAAAACAATATAAATATTGTCATCTAATAACTAATTATGATTACGGCTACAGTACACAGTACTGGTAGTCCGGACGGGGCTTTCAGTAGTGACTGCCACTACGTGAGCTTTCAACCGGACAACACTTCTATACAAAGTTGTAAAGAACCACTGTCAAACCCCTACCTAATTCTACCGGAACTACTGGAACACGTGGAACACTCCACGATTCAGTTTAAACCATGCCACTCCACCACCACATTAAGAGGCGTGGTGAAAACCTGGAATGAACCAAGCCTTTGACCAAGACTGTTTCAAACAATACTGGAAAGTCCTACACACATTCAGGAAAACAGGAAGCAAAACACGTACAAAATGGAAAATACAGGACAGCAACCACCAGTACAGCTTCCGGAAAGCCTGGAAAAAACTAAGACAACAAAAATATCTTACACAAAACCCGAACACTGGACGCTTCCAACTAACACGGAAAGCAGTAATCCAACTCAGCCAAAAATACAAAGAACAAGACAGACAGGTACACCAACCATGACTAGTGCAGAACAAAAACTAGAGATGCAGAAACGACTATTCAAAAACAGCAAAAAAATCAGTGAAAACGATAAAAAATGGTTAGACAAATTCCTAGACTTCCTAGATCTTAGACGCAGCAAAAGCCCTTACACACAAGAAA
>PWFW01000109.1 GCA_003554225.1 Halanaerobiaceae bacterium
ATGTAATTGATGGGAATAAGATAAAATAGTCAGGAGCAAGATATAATAGCCAGGAGTAATATGTAATTGATAGAAATAAGTTTTAATTGCCAGGAAATTTAAGTTAAAATCATTAAAAGGAAGTGAGTTCAAGCAGGTGAATAGATATGGCCGACCGAAGACATATTGGAATTAAAGAACGGACCAAACTGTTCTTTATTCTGCTGCTGGCGGTTCTGGTGATTGTGGCTGGAAGGCTGATCTGGATTCAGGTAATTCAGCGGGATTTTTTCCGGAGTATGGCTTTAGATCAGCGCCTGAGCAGCCTGCAGCTGGAGTCTAACCGGGGAACCATTTATGATCGCACCGGGACTGAGCTGGCTTTAAATAACCAAAAACATACCGTGGTAGCTATGCCGCGTCAGATTACCAACCCCGCCCAAAAAAGTGATCTTCTGGCGGGGGTTTTGTCTATTGACAGGAATCTAATCAAGAGCAGGCTGACCCGGGATGCGGTGGTTGTTTATCTGGCCCGCAAGGTTGATGATGAGATTTATGAAGAATTGCGGGAACTGGATCTTAACGGCATCTCCTTTGTGCCAGAAACAGAAAGATATTATCCCCGGGGTTCGCTGGCCAGCCAGGTGCTGGGTTTTGCCGGCATGGATAATTATGGCCTGGAAGGTCTGGAGCTTTCCTTAAACAATGAACTGGAGGGGCTGCCGGGACTGATACAGGAGGAAAAGGATGCTGCCGGGAGATCAATTCCTGATGGAGTCAGGGACTACATAGCTCCAGAGGAAGGGCATGATATTTATCTAACCCTGGATGAAACGATTCAGTACTATGCTGAGAGGGAACTTAAGCAGGCCATGGAGGATCACAGCATTACCGGGGGCTCTCTTATCGTGATGGAGGCCGATTCCGGAAGGATTCTGGCTCTGGCCAATCAGCCGGATTTTGATCCCAATATCTTCAGCAGTTATGACAGCTCTGACTGGAGAAATAAAGCGGTTCAGGACAGTTTTGAACCGGGCTCTATCTTTAAAATCTTTACGGCTGCCCTGGCACTGGAATATGGCTATTATGATTTAAATGATATTTTCAGTGATCCCGGTCATATTGAAGTCGGCAGGGAGAGAATTCACAGCTGGACCCGGGAGGGTCATGGCTGGCAGAATTTTGCTGAAATCTTTAAAAATTCCAGTAACCCGGGATTTGTGCAGGTGGGGCTCACCCTGGAGGCTGAGGAGTTTTTGGAAGGTGCTTACCGGTTTAACTTTGGCCGCAGAACCGGTATTGAATTTCCCGGTGAGAGTCCTGGCCAGATTGCACCCGGGCAGTTTACTGATATTGAGCAGGCTACAATGTCCTTCGGTCATGGAATGACAGCAACTCCCCTGCAGCTTGCGGTTGGAGCTGCGGCGGTTGCCAATGGTGGTTATATTCAAAGACCGCTGCTGGTAGACCGGGTTGTTAATGCTGAGGGCAGGGGGGTCAATCAGAATCATCCTGAAAGGATCCGGCAGGCAATCAGCTCCAGCACGGCAGAGAAGATGCGGGAATTGATGATTGCTGCTGTGGAGCGGGGGACCGGCACTGAAGCCCGGGTTGAGGGTCATCTGATTGGCGGCAAGACGGGAACTGCCAGACACTATGGTGATGATGATGTTTACGATACCTCCTTTATCGGATTGATTCCCGGTGATGATCCCGAACTGGTTGTGGTTACAGTTTTATACGGGCTGGAGGATGAGGAATATTATGCCAGTCAGAATGTGGCCCCGCTCTTTAACCGCTTTGCCACAAGTCTGATTCAACATCTGGATATTACCCCCAGTGCCGAGGGGTTTGTTGAGCCCGAAATGGATCTGGAATTTGAACTGGATTTCCAGCGGGAAAAAGAAATTCAGGATTATCGCAATCAAAAAGCCCATGAGGTTGCTTCTACATTGAGAAGTGAGGGATTTAATGTTAAACTAATAGGAGAGGGTGACACTGTCAGGGCTCAAACTCCCCGGCCGCGGACTGTGATTCCTGAAGCTGCAACTGTCAGGCTCTATACCGATGACAGTTACAAGGATAAGAAGGCGATGGTGCCTGACCTCCGGGGGATGACAGCCCATGAGGCTGAGCAGAAAGCCTGGCTTTATGGTTTCAGGCTCAATGGCATTGTAGGCGGAGAGCTTACCAGGCAATCGCCTGCTCCAGGAGAGCGGGCTGATCTCTTTTCCAGCATTGATGTTGAGTAACAGCAGTGATAATTCGCAGCAATTATTTCAGACTCATTAAATTTCCTTGTTGCTAATCCAATACTGGATAATTGTATTTGTTGTCTGAACATTATTGTCAGGACTGAAAGAGATAATTCGCGAGCAATATAATAAATCTAGTAATATACATCGAATTATGTATGTTGAGCAATATTAAGTTGAGCAATATAGATCAAGCAATATACATTAAGCAAATAAATATTTGATAAAAAATATAGTTCAATGTATATTAAAATATATCGAGCAATATATATGAAAATATATCGAATTGCAGTACTGAAAATGGAGGTATTTAATTGCGGGTTAGAGAATTATGTCAGCGGCTTAATTTAACCGAGATTGAGGGAGATGTCGGGGGGAATTTTTCCAGGGAGATTGACGATATTGTCCAGGATTCCCGCCAGGCGGGGGACGGCAAGATTTTTCTGGCTCGCCGGGGGAGGGAAACCGATGGCCACAAATATATTACTGATGCCTATCGGCGGGGCAGCAGGGTCTTTGTAGTAGAATATCTGCCGCAAGAATTCAAGCCTGATGCGGTTTATCTCAGAGTCGATAACCCTGCCGGAATGCTGGGACTGCTTGCTGCCGAGATTTATGGCCATCCTGAGGATAAACTTGCAATTTATGGAATTACAGGTACCAACGGTAAGACCACCACTTCCTTTATAATTCAGCATCTGCTTCAGGAGCTGGGAGTGAAGGGTGGACTGATTGGAACGATCCAGGTTGATACCGGCAATGAGCTGTTCGATACTCCCAGAACGACTCCGGAGGCCAATCAGATTTTTCGTTATCTTAATATGATGGTAGAGGCCGGCTGCCAGGCTGCAGTCATGGAGGTTTCCTCTCATGCTCTGAGTCTGCAGCGGATTGAAGGATTAAAATTTAGAGCTGCTATCTTCACCAATATATCCCGGGATCATCTGGATTTTCATGCCGATTTTGCTGATTATCTGGGGGCCAAGCTTTCTCTGCTGGATTATCTTGAGGAGAAAGAGCAGGGCAGTGAGGTGGGAGGAACTGAAGAGAACTGCAGTTTTGAAAAGAGTGACAGCTCTGGAGATTATGAAAACTTCGGAAATAAAAACAGCTCCAGGTGTTATGGAAACTCCGGAGATAGTAATCGTTTCAGTGATGTCAAAAATAAGGCCGTTAATTCTGGCGCCGGTGAGAAGAGCCCTCCCGGAGGCAGGGCCTTTTATAATATCGATGATAACCGGCTGCGGCGCTCCTTTCAACACTTTACCGGGCCGAAATTTTCCTATGGAATTGAAGCTGAGGCCTGCTATCAGGCCCGCAATATCAGCTACTCTTCTGGAAGGCTGGCTTTCGAGCTCAAGGAGGGCGAATTTGAATCGAGCCTGACCGGCAGGTTTAACATCTATAACTGCCTGGCTTCGCTGGCTCCCCTGCTGGCTGAGGGATATCGGACTGAGAAGCTGCAGGAAGCCCTGGCCAGTTTTCCTGGAGTCCCGGGGCGTTTTGAGCAGGTTAAAGCAGATATAGATAAAGTTAGTGGTGAGAAAAAAACAGATATAAGTGAAATTAAAGCATATAGTAGTAAAATTGAAGCAGATAAAAGTGAAATTGAAGCAGATAATAGTGAAATTGAGGCAGACAGAAGTGAAATTGAAGCAGATAATAGTGAAATTGAAGCAGATAATAGTGAAATTGAGGCAGACAGAAGTGAAATTAATTATAAGAGACAGCCTAAAGATAATAATGGAAATATTAGAGAAGCGGATGCAGAGATACAGGTTTTTGTTGATTATGCCCATACTCCGGCTGGAATGGAAAATGTGCTGCGGGCGGTTCAGGATTTTCACGGTGGCCGGATTATTTCTGTCTTTGGCTGTGGCGGCGACCGGGATAAAGAAAAAAGACCGGAGATGGGAGAGATCGGTCTTAAAATGTCGGACTTGATTTTTGTGACCTCTGATAATCCCCGTTCGGAAAAACCGGAGGATATTATCGAGGATATCCTTGCCGGGGTAAGAAAGAGGGCTGCCAGAGAAGATTATCCGGAATCTGCCTATCAGGTGTTTATTGACCGGGAAGAAGCTATTTTTTCTGCAGTTACAGCTGCTGAACCCGGAGATATTGTGATTATCTTTGGCAAGGGCCATGAAACCTATCAGGAATTTGCTGACCGTACGATAGATTTTGATGATCGGGAGGTTGCCCGCCGGGCGCTTATCTCTCGGAGGAGTGATGTTTAATGCTTGATTTACAGCTGCAGGAAATAACCGAAGCTGTGCAGGGTAAAATATTGCAGGGGAATCCCCGGCAGAGCTTTAATACCGTTGCTATCGACAGCCGCAGGGTTAAACCCGGCGATATTTTTATTGCTATAGTGGGTGAAAAAAATGATGGTCATGATTATATCCCGGAAGCGGTGGAACGGGGTGCCAGGGCTGTCATAACCTCCCGCAGGATTGAGCCCTATTCCCGGGTGGCGATAATCCTGGTCAGAGATACGACAGTGGCCCTTCAGGATCTGGCGCTCTATAACCGTCAGCAGATGAAGGATCTTAAGGTGATCGGAGTGACCGGCAGTGCCGGCAAAACAACTACCAAAGATATGATTTACAGCTTGATCAGACAGGAGAAGAAGGTGCTCAGGACCCGGGAAAATTACAATAATGAATACGGGCTGCCGCTCTGCCTGCTGGATCTGGAGGGTGATGAGGATGTGGCAGTGCTGGAGATGGCCACCCGTCATATCGGGGATATCAGGCTGCTGGCCCGGATTGCTCTACCTCAAATCGGAGTTATTACCAATATCGGACCGGCTCATGTGCAAAATCTGGGCTCGATCAAAAACGTTGCCCGGGCCAAGCAGGAGCTGCTGGAGGAGCTTAAGGGCGAGAGGCTGGCTATTTTAAATTTTGACAATCTGGAAGTACGAAATGTGATTGCAAACTTCAGTGGAGAGAAGGGCCAGATAACCCCTACCAGCAGCAGTGACCTTAAAATAATCACCTACAGCCTGGAGAAGGGGCAGCAGGACAGGGTTGATTATTTTGCCGAAGATATTGAATTTTTTCAGGAGGAGGAAGGCGCCAGCTTTACTCTTAAGGCTGAAGGCACCTCACTGCCTCTTTCTATTAACAGAACTGGAGTTCATGAAGTTTCCAATGCTTTAGCAGCAGTAGCTGCAGCCCGGGCTGTGGGAGTCAGCTGGGGCGGAATTGCCGAAGGTTTAAAAAATATTCAGATTACCGATCTCCGTCAGGAAATCCGCAGGATCGACGGGATTAAAATTATCAATGACACCTACAATGCCAATCCCCTATCTATGAAAGCTGGAATTGATTCTCTCATAAATCTGGCAGCAGGACGGAAAATTGCTGTTCTGGGAGCTATGCTGGAGCTCGGTCCGATCGAAAAGGCTGCTCACCGGGAGATAGGCAAGTATCTGGTGGAGAAGGAGCTTGATATTCTGATTGTGCTGGGCAAGACGGCAGAGGAAATTGCTGAAGGTGCCCTGGATGCCGGCATGCCCCGTCAGTTTATCTATGCCTATCAGAACAAGGATGATATTACCGGTCTTTTGCGGCGAATTATGCGCTCCGGGGATACAATTTTGATCAAAGGTTCCCGGTCTCTGGAGATGGAAGAAATTGTTGATGTTCTGCTGGAACAGGGAGGGCGTTAATCTTGAACTATAATATTCCCCTGCCGGAATATTTTCTGGCAGCTGTTATCCCTCTTTTCCTGGTGCTCTTTTTAATGCCGGCCTATCTCAATTATGTCAGGAGAAAAAGTTTTGGCCAGCAGATCCGGGAGCTGGGTCCAGACTCCCATCAGGAAAAGGCCGGTATTCCAACAACCGGAGGGTTTTTGATTTTTTTGGTGGTACTGATAAGCCTGCTGTTATTTTATTCCGGCGGACTGGAAAAGGCTGTAGTGCTGGTGGTGCTGGCAGTCAATGCTCTGCTGGGGCTGGCTGATGATTACCTCAGCATTAAAAAATCCCAATCCCTGGGCCTCAGGGCCCGGGATAAGATTTTAATTCAGGGCTTAAGCGGTCTGCTGCTGGGTTTTTTTCTTTTTTATCAGGGTCGGACTGCTGTTCTCTGGCCCTTTACCGGGACTGCCAGTGAGCTTGACTGGCTGATAGTGCCCTTCAGTCTGCTGGTACTGATGGGCAGCAGCAATGCTGTTAATCTCAGTGATGGGCTGGATGGACTGGCTGCCGGGCTTACGAGTATCAGTTTTATTTTTTTCTTACCTCTGCTGCTGATAACCGGAGAGAGCGATCTTGTAATGCTGGCGCTGGCTGGAACAGGAGGATGTCTTGGTTTTCTCTGGTATAATATTCATCCTGCCCGGATCTTCATGGGTGATACCGGCTCGCTTTTTCTGGGCAGTCTGCTGGCGGTGCTGGGACTCCTGTCGGGAAGCGCTCTTTTTCTCCTGCTGCTGGGAGCTGTTTTTGTGCTGGAAACACTTTCTGTTATTATCCAGGTCAGCTACTTTAAGCTGACCGGCGGTCAGCGGGTATTTCTCATGTCGCCGCTCCATCATCATTTTGAATTGAAGGGCTGGTCGGAAACTCTGGTGACCGGCAGATTTTATATTATCCAGATCATTGCCGGGCTGGTAGCTCTGCTGGCCAGCTGGCCTCTCTGGAGTTAGGGTGATTGCGGTGAAGTTGAGCGGCAGAAAAAGTGTAATTACAGTTGATGAAGAGGGCAGGCTTTTTGTTTTTCCGGAGACCCGGGAGTCAGAGGATTGGGAGAGGACAGCGGAAAGGGAAGAGTTTTCCGGGGAGGATGAAGCTGACAGGAGTGAAATTGCTGGCTGGGCTGGAACTGCTGAATCTGCTGCTCGAGCAGGGAAGGTTGATAAAAGTGATAGAACAGATATAACCGATAATAAA
>PWFW01000097.1 GCA_003554225.1 Halanaerobiaceae bacterium
CAGGCAGATAGGCTGGCAAATTCAGCCGGAGGAGGTTGATTTTATGCAGACCAGGAACAAATCCCGGAGTAAATTTCACGAGCTTATAAACTTAAAAAAAGAAAAGCAGCAGCAGAATGGCAGCAGGGCCGGGACTCCGCTGCTGCTGGGTGATGGGGCCATGGGTACTGAGCTGATGAAAATCAGCTCCCAGAAAAAGATGATCCCTCTGGAATACAATCTTAAATCCCCTGAAAGTGTCAGGGAAATTCACCGGCTTTATCTGGATGCCGGAGCTGAGATTATTACCTCCAATACTTTCTGTGCCAACCGGCTCTATCTGAAAGAGACCGGCCTGACTGCAGAAAAAAATGAACTTAAGCAGCTGGTAGAAAAAATCAACCGTCAGGGAGCTGAACTGGCTGAGGAAGCAGTCAATAAATTTCAGCAAGACTCCCGGGAAAAAAGCTGCCGGCTGACGGCAGGAAGTATCGGTCCAACAGGCTCGGAAAGGGCAAAATTTCCGGAGCAGAATAACAATCAGGAGAAACTGGAAGAGGCCTTTAGAGAGCAGATAGCAGCTCTAATTGCCGGTGGAATTGATATTCTCCTCTTCGAAACCTTTTCCTATCACCTGGAGCTGAAGTCTGCCCTCAGAGCTGCTGCTGAATATGAACTGCCCTGGATTGTCAACATGTCCTTTGACAGATATCACTCGACCAACTACGGCACAACTCCAGAAAAATTCGCCAGCCTGATGAAAGAGTTCCCTGCCGCTAATATTCTGGCTGCCGGGATTAACTGCATCGCTCCTGACCCGGGTTACCGGGAAACAATTGACCGACTGATTGCCAGGCTTGCTCCCCTGCCTTTCAGCCTCTATTATAATGCCGGCACTCCCGAGCTCGATGTAAAAACCGGAAAAACCAGCTATCAGCTTGAGGAGAGCTTTTTCCAGGAGGCAGAAAAATTCTCCGGGAGAAATGAGCCTGAAGCGCTGATTCTGGGGGGCTGCTGTGGAACCTCACCGGAAACAATCAGCAGGCTGAAAAGTCTGCTGCAGGGGAAGTCAGAAAAAGATTAAGCAAGCATCAGCTCCCCTTAAAGGGCCAGGGTTTCATTAAAAGAAAATTTAACAAACTAAAGGTTTATAAAACATTAACCCCATTGCAGCGAAAAACCTCCATTTCCTCACCAATTTTGCTGATATCGTAGGGGGTTTCCTGATAGACACAGTAATTGAGCCAGTTGCCAAAGAGCAGGTGAGCATGAGCTCGCCAGCGGTTTAGAGGTCTTCTCTCGGGATCACCAGCGGTAAAATAGTTTCGGGGGCGGGGAGGATTGTCTTCCTTCTTTAGATCCCGAAGATATTCATTTTTTAAAGTATCGTACTCATACTCCGAATGGCCGGTAACAAAAATCTGGCGGTAACTTTTACTGGCAGCAATATAGACTCCAGCCTCCTCTGATCTGGCCAGCAGCATTAAATCCTGACATTTTTCAATATCCTTCTCCCTGACCTCGGTGTAGCGGGAATGAGGGGCGTAAAACACATCATCAAAGCCCCGCAGTAATCTGGTATTTTCCTGGCATACCCGGTGAGGAAAAACCCCGGTAATCTTCTCCTTCAGCGGGTACTTATCAATGCCGTAATGATATTTCAGGGCGGCCTGTGCTCCCCAGCAGAGATGGAGGGTGGAAAAAACATGGGAGCGGGACCAGTCCATTATCTTTTTCAACTCCTCCCAGTAATCTACCTCCTGAAACTCCAGTCTTTCCACCGGGGCCCCGGTTATTATCATTCCATCATATTTTTTATCCTTGATATCATCAAAAACCTGATAGAATTTTATTAGATGCTCCCGGGAGACATTTCGGGACTCATGGCTGGCTGTCTGCAGCAGATCGATCTCAATCTGCAGGGGAGAATTGCTGAGAAGCCTGAGCAGCTGGGTTTCGGTGGCTATCTTGGTCGGCATGATATTGAGGATTAATATTCTCAGAGCCCTGATATCCTGACTCAGAGCCCTCTTCAGAGGCATAACAAAAATATTTTCCTGCTTCAGGGTGTCGGCTGCCGGAAGGTTGTCAGGAATCTTAATCGGCATAGCAGATCACCCCTGTTCCTTGACTGCTGCTGCCAGAGCCTGATCAAGATCAGCAATCAGATCAGCTACAGCTTCGATACCTATGGAAAGTCTTATCATTCCGGGAAGAACTCCTGATTTTTCTCTTTCTTCTTCGGTCAGCTGCTGGTGAGTGGTGCTGGCCGGATGAATGGCCAGTGATTTGGCATCACCAACATTGGCCAGATGAGAAAAGAGCTCCAGACTTTCAATAAATCTTATCCCTGCCTCTCTTCCCCCCTTAATACCGAAGGTCAGCATACCGCCGTAACCATCACTGAGATATTCTCTGGCATTGTCATGGGTGGAGTGGCCAGGAAGTCCGGGATAGTTAACCCAGTCTACCCGACTGTCAGCGCTGAGATATTCGGCAATTTCTTTGGCATTGGAGCTGTGACGTGCCATCCTCAAGCTTAAGGTCTCCAGACCCTGAAGAAAGAGAAAGGTGTTAAAGGGGCTGAGGCAGCTGCCCAGATCTCTCAACAGCTGAACCCGGGCCTTGGCGATAAAGGCTGCCGGACCGAAGTGATCGGTATATACGAGGCCGTGATAACTGGAATCAGGCTGACTCAGCTCGGGAAATTTACCGTTATCCCAGGGAAAATTGCCACTGTCAACAATCAGACCGCCGATAGAAGTGCCGTGTCCCCCGATGTACTTGGTGGCGGAATGGAGAACAATATCAGCACCGTGCTCAATGGGACGGCAGTGATAGGGGGGGGCAAAGGTATTATCAACAACCAGTGGTATGCCAGCCTGGTGGGCAATCTCAGCCACGGCAGCAATATCCGGCACATCCAGTCCCGGATTGCCAATGGTTTCCAGGTAAAGGGCCCGGGTTTTATCGGTAATTTTAGCGGCAAAGGTTTCCGGGCTGGTAGAATCGACAAACCTGACTGTAATGCCAAGCCTGGCAAAAGTATGACGGAAAAGGTTATAGGTTCCTCCATAAATGGAACTGCCGCTGACTATCTCCTGTCCCTGCCCGGTGATATTGAGCAGAGCCAGGGTTTCGGCTGACTGGCCGGAAGATACAGCCAGAGCAGCGATCCCCCCCTCCAGGGCAGCAATTCTTTTTTCCAGCACATCATTGGTGGGATTCATGATTCTGGAGTAAATATTTCCTTCTTCTTCCAGAGAAAAAAGATCAGCTGCCTGCTGACAGTCTTGAAAAACATAGGATGTAGTCTGATAAATAGGTACAGCCCTTGAACCGGTGGCCGGGTCAGGGCTCTGTCCGGCATGTAATGCCAGAGTAGCGAAATCCAACTTTTCTCGATCTTTCATTTTCTGACCTCCTAGAAATTTGTTGTTTGATTGATTTACTGTTATTATTAGCAGTTATAATAATAGTAATAAAAATATCTGCCTTTCTGTATACCTGCCGGATAAAGGACAGCAATAAACAAAAAATCCACAGGAACATAGAAGCATAAAATTCGGATATAACTTAATATCAAAGGGTTTAGAGAAGGTTATATCAAAAAACCTTTCTTAAAAATAAAAAAGCCTCTTCCTCAAAGAAGAAGAGACATAAAGAATCTGTGCTCTTATCTTTCAGGATCCCAAATCCTGCAGGATGTGGCACCATACAAATTTATTTGCTGGTTGCCGGGCTTCACAGGGCCAGTCCCTCCACCGCTCTTGATAAGGATTTCTATTCAGCTGTCATCAGCTAATCTTTTAAGCTTCATCATGCTTCTTTGTTCTTCTTTAAGACCTTTTATGGCTCTATATGATGCTTTTTGCTGCTTTATCCTAAAGGTTTTTATTATGCTAACATAGAAAATCATTTCTGTCAAGAAAAAGCTAAAAAACTTGTTTATCCTGATAATTTATGCTGCTTATCTTTTGGAGAAGTAATTATTTTTGCGGTATGATTATTTTTCCAGGTGATCAGGTTTTCTGCTTTCAGCAATTAGATTAACACTTTTCAGTGATTAGAATCTCTAATCTCAGCACTTCAACTCTTTTTCACTGATTGGATTTTCTCTTTTTCAGCGATTCGATAAATCCCGTTACAACGAGGAAATTAACCCTATCGGTGAAGGATTAACTCACTTCAATGCTTTGATTATCTCATCAATATCAAGGTAGGTTTTTACCAGTTCCTGAATTTTTTCAATTTTGCGGCGGTCATTGGGTCTCAGTTTCACGGTCATACCCTTAATTCTGCTGGCAACAGAATAGGTATCATCTTCAGCCTGCATAATAAGAATTCCAAGATTCTCCGCAGTTTCTAATAAAGAATCATGGGGTTTAAGCCCTCCGGTTGCAATAATGCCGGAAACACTACCCCCCCGGCCGGACTGCAGATGGATAGCTGAACGGGCAAGAGCCGAAACTATGATATCCTCGCGATCACCGCCGGTGATTATAAGTTCCCGACCCTTGAGGTATTTTAAAGCCTCATGGGGGGTCATGGCTCCCACAAAGATTCTGCTGATATTGCGGTGCATCACTGTTTTGCTGGCCTGGGTCAGAGGTTCAAATTCCGGGCATTCTGCCACAATATGTTCCAGGGTGGGGTAGGTCAGCAGCCTTTCATAGGGCAGAACCCCCAGCACATTAACACCCCGATCTCTGAGACCCTTACTGGTAATTTCTTTGACCTCTTCATATTTCTTCTTGAAAACCTTGTTGATAACAACTCCCAGAATATCTATGTCAAATTTCTGGAGAAAAGCCATATTCAGCATTACCGTATCAATGGTGCTGCCAAAACCACCCTGAGCAACCAGAATAACTTTAGCATCAAGAAGTTCAGCCACCCGGGCATTGGAAAGTTTGATAACCTCTCCCACACTGCATTTGCCAGATCCTTCAATCACCACCGTATCACGCCCGGTTTTTATTCTATCATAGGATAGACCGAGCTGTTCCTCAACCTCTCGTTCACAGCTGTGCTGAATGCAGTGTCTGGTAAAGTTGCTGTCTACAATAATGGGACTGACATCCTTGAGATTATCACCGAAGCCATAAATTGTGTCAATCAGTTTGGCGTCTTCATCAATCCGAAGACCCTCCTGGGTGGTGATAGAGCGATGGCCGACAGGTTTCATGTAACCTACACTGTCTGTATGCTCCAGCAGAGCTGATATCATTCCCACCGAAAAGGAGGTTTTACCGCGGTCCTGTCCGGTGGCTGCAATAAAAAGATTTTTCATATTTTTCCCTCCTAGTTTGACTCTCCCTCCAGACTCCCCTTTTCCTCAAGAGAAGGAAAGAGTGAGAGATCAGTGTGGGGAATAAACTGGGCAGCAATAAATTCATCCATAAAATCCTTGCTGTTTTCATCAGAGCTCAACTCCAGATAGGTCATCCTGCTGGCCAGATCCAGTGATTCTTTAAAGGCTTCTCCATTTAAAACCGCCCGGCGGGCACCTTTAAGGGAGCTGTTGCCGATAAATTCAAATCTTTCCCGGGGGAGATCAGGCAGCAGACCTATCCGGATAGAAGCTTCAACATTGAGGTAATTACCAAAACCGCCTGCTATATAAACCTTTTCCAGCATCTGTTCCTCCAGGGAAAGGCGGTCCAGCATGATCTTAATTCCGGCATAGACTGCCCCTTTGGAGCGCAGCAGATGCTTGATATCATTTTCAGAAAAAACCAGATCCTCTCCCACATCGGTCTCTTCGGCCGGGACCAGGAGATATTCATAGGTTTCATCCTCTCGCTGCCGCAGCCTATCGCTCTCTAACTCCCGGTTGTATCTCCCGGAGCGGTTGATAATGCCCCTTTCCTGCATGGTTGCCAGCAGGTCAATCAGCCCTGAGCCGCAGACTCCCCGGGGTGGCTTACTGCCAATGGTGCGGTAATGCAATTCATAATCGTCAGTAAAATTTACCTGTTCGATGGCACCCTCCATGGCTCTGATACCGCAGGAGATTCCGCCGCCCTCAAAGGCCGGACCGGCTGAGGCTGAGCAGGCTATCAAAAGGCTCTGATTGCCGACCACAATCTCTCCATTGGTGCCGATATCGATTAGCATGGTAAGATCCTCATTCCTGTGAAGCCGGGAGGCCAGAATGCCAGAAGTTATATCTCCTCCCACAAAACTTCCCACAGCTGGGAAACAGTAAACCGGAGCCTGAAAAAGAGCTTCCAGCCCCAGCTCTCCTGCTCTAACAACCGGCGGCATAAAAAAATTGGGAACAAAGGGAGAGCGTCTGATGTTATTGGGATCAACTCCCATAAGGGTGTGGATCATGGTGGTATTTCCGGCCATCATCAGCATTTTTATCTGATTGGATTCAATCTCATTTTGGGAAAGCAGCTCAGCAGTCAGCTCATTGATGGTTTCTATCAGGGCTTGATTGACCTCCTCTACCCCCTTTTCATTTTTGCTGGCATAGTTTATCCGGGAAATGACATCTTCACCATAACGGCTCTGCCGGTTGTACTCTCCCCGGCGGGCAGCTTCACTACCATCCTCAAGATCGAGCAGGGCTGCCACCACCGTGGTGGTGCCGATATCTACTGCCAGACCATAGCCTGTGCCGGCTTCTGGGGAAGAAGCTTCAATAATTTCCTGATGGGTCAAAAGATCGGCCTGCTGCACCTTAATCTCCCAGTTATTCTCCCTCAAAAGCTCCGGCAGCCCCCGTACCAGCTCCAGTTCAAGCCGATAATCAGTAAAACCGGACTCTCCAGCCAGCTCCCGGTAAATTCGATCCAGATCAGCGGTATTATCCTGCAGGGAAGGCGGATTGAGTTTAAGGCTTCTGCTGCTGAGCAGAGGATTTATCTCCCGGGGCTTTTCGGAAACTTCCTGCATCTCAAGATAATTATCCTCTTTTTCACTGCCAACCAGGATCTGCTGGCCGGCCAGCAGAGAAGATTCCGGTATAGTTATTTCCAGGTCCCCTTCAACCTC
>PWFW01000227.1 GCA_003554225.1 Halanaerobiaceae bacterium
AAAAGTTAAACCCTTAAAAGTTCGACCTTTAAAAGTTCTACCTTTAAATGAAATTTCAATGGACTTGATAATTGATTTAGAACAGGTAAAACATCAACTAAAGCCTGATGATTAGCTTGATGAACAGGTTTTAATAAGGGAATAGTAAGAATGCCCGGCCTCTTAAGAGGCCGGGCTTTTTTATTCTCGAATGTTTTATTCTCGAAATATTTAATTCCCGGAATGTTTAATTCCTGAGATGTTTAATTACTGAAATGTTATTGCTTTCCAGGAGAAAGACCTCCATAATTTTCTAAAACTGAAGCTTCTAAAAAGGGTCAGGAAGCAGAGTGATAGCCGCCAGATCCTGATTGATCTCTAAAGGATAGGGAGCCAGAAATTTCTGATTTATAAGATAGCTGACATCTTTTTTCCGGGATTGAGATTCCAGCCAGCTGTGGAGCTGCAGATAACCGGTCTGACCTTCCTGAAAAGCATCTATCAGTCGCTGAAATTCTTCTTTCTCACCATAATCAAGATAATCTGAAAGATGACCAAAACCATGGAGCAGAACATTTATCCAGCGGCCTCTGGTTAGCTGCTGCTGCAGCAAATTATCCAGCAGCCCTTCATAACTGGCAATCAGCTGACTTTGATTATATCTTTTCTGGGCGGCGATAATTCGGCCCATCTCGTCAACCAGTTCGCGGTTAAAGCCCAGAAATAAGAGCTTGTGCCGGGCCTGAAATTCCTGAAGGACAGCCGGCGAAAAATCATTTTTCAGCTTATTCCAGCGCTGCCGGGTATAGATCCTGACCAGAAAATAATAAAGTTTTTCCGGATTGTTGAGTTCCTCAGCACTTATTAAGGTGGCCTGAGGCATCAGTTTATCAGTCTCGCGGGGCAGCACTCCGGCTGTTCGACCTGCCGGGCTGCCTTTCCCGGGATAATAAAATTTACAGCCGGAAATTCCGCAGCTGGGCGATTTCTCTTTGAGAATAAGCCCCTGGATTGAGTTATATTCCCGCAGATATTCCCGGGCTTTTTTCCGCAGCCTGCGATATAAATTATACCCGTCAGGCTGACGGATCTGCCAGCCCTGCCGGAAAGTTTTAACCAACTTAAGCTGAGGACGGGGAGAGGGAAGTCCGATATCACTTTCCGGACATAGAGTTCTATAAGCCAGCCATTTTTTTAATATCTCTGCCGGTGGAGAGTCAATAAGGCTGCCATCGTAGCGGCAGTTTTGGAAATTAAGGCATCTGCTGACCAAAATCAGGGGCCTTTTCCCTCTGTATCTAATTCTGGGTTTGCGATAGGGATGGCTTTGCTGCAGTTTTATCACTCCAGGAAAACCTCCTCTTCCGGGTTTCCTGCTTATCCAGGATTATTATCTGAGATAGCTTATCTGAGATAGCTTCTTAATGTTAACTTCCTAATATATTATCTTCCCAGAAAAAACCTCAGCTCCTGCATTTTTTTAATTTTTTGCTCTCTTTTCCCTGTAATTTTCTCCTTTTACAACTTTATATAGAATTTTTTATAGATTGTAGAAATCGAATTAATGGTGTATAATTAATGGTGTACAATTAAAATTGCATAAAAAATATTTAAGGCAAATAACTCCTGCAGGAATTTCTTAAGGAGAGCGGGGAGGAAGTTTAATGAAGCTCAAAAACCTAATGCTATTATCAATTATTTTTCTGCTGGTTTTTTCTATCCAGGTCGGAACCCTTCAGGCCTCTGATTTTTTTCAGCTGGTGAGAACTGGAAGCGTGGAAGAGATTAGAGATGCACTGGAGGAGGGTGCCGATGTCAACAAGCGAACCGAGCGAGGAGAGACACCTTTGATGCTGGCAGCGGCCAGCAACCGGGAACCCTATGTGATAACCCTGCTGCTGGATTACGGGGCAGCCCTGGAAGCCAGAGACAACAAGGGGCAGACAGCCCTTTACCTGGCAGCCAGGTATAATACCAATCCCGGAGTCTTAAGAAATCTGGTGACCAAGGGAGCTGCTGTTAATATCGTTACCAGTGATGGAACCACACCGCTGATGGCTGCTCTGGAGAGCAGTTCCCGGGAGAAGTTTGATATTCTTTTAAGAAATGGCGCCCGGGTCGATCAGCGCGATAATCAGGGAAGGACCATTCTCCATCTTCTGGTAGAGAAAGAAGCAGAGCTTGATCAGATTAGATCTGTGGTTCGAGCTGGAGCTGCAGTCAATGCCATGAATAATCAGGATAGAACTCCCCTGCATCTGGCTGCTGCTGGAGGCCAGGAGAGGGTGGTGGGTTATATGCTGGAGCAGCGTGCCAGAGTTAACACCAGAGATAAAGAAGGTATAACACCGCTGATGTCAGCTGCTGCCAGCAACCGAACTACGGGAATTCTGGCCAAACTCCTGAAAGCAGAAGCTGAGCTGGAGGCAGTTGATAATCAGCGGCGGACAGCTTTTCTTCATGCCGCTTCCAGCAATAACAATCCTGCTGTACTGGAGTATCTGGCCAATCAGGGGGCTGATCTCAATGCAGTTGATAGGGCTGGAAAAAATGCCCTCCATCTGGCGATTACCAGCAGGAGATCAGCCGGTATTGTCGAGAAACTGATAGAATTAGGTGTTGAGGTTAATCAGGGCGATCAGGATAATAATACTCCGCTCCACCTGGCTCTTAAGCCAGCCCGACCTGACAGTCGATTGATAAATCTGCTGCTGAGGGGCGGGGCTGATCCCAATCTTTTAAATAAAAACAGATATACCCCTCTGCTGCTGGCGGCTGAAAACACTGACAGCAGTGAAATCATGCAGATCCTGATTAATGCCGGAGCAGAGGTGAATCCTGAGAACACCTACCGCAATCTGACCCCTTTGATGCTGGCAGCGGCTAATACCAGCAGCGAAGCGGTAATTTTTACCCTGCTGGAGGCTGGAGCTGAAGTGCAGGCAGCAGATACCGGGGGCAAGAAGGTTGTGGATTATCTGGCTGAGAACAGCGATCTTTTCGGCACCGATGCTTACTGGGAACTGCAGTATCTGGAGCCTGCCGAGAGGAGAATTGATCTGCTGGATAAAAAATCCAGTTCTGAAGCCACCCTCCGCAGTCTGGCCATACCCTCCCTGGGACATGCCTATGCTGGCAGCTGGTGGCCCAAGGGCACATTATTTCTGGCTGGTGAGGTCGCTGCCCTGGGTATGGCTTTAACCCGTGACAGCACCGAGGCGGCTCTGCCCTATTATCTGATCTTTGCCGCCCTCAAAGCCTGGGAGGTTCTGGATGTCAGGCAGGAAATCAGCAGTTTTAATCAATTTGCCGAGGAGTACAATGAAAGGGCGGAAGAATTCAACCTCAGGTTTCAGGAATAACCGGGCTGGATAAATGTCAGGAGATATTTGTAATTTATTTTTTCTGAACTGAATTAAATTAAACTTAGTTTAATTTAAGCTAAATTTAATTAGGCCTTTAGGAGGCCTTTAGGTTATTTTTTATAGGGCTGGCTGTATCATAAAAACAAGCTTAAATCCCAATTAAAAGATATAAATATCAGCCCTCTGCTTCTGGCAGAGGGCTCTTAATTTTGGCCGATTTGCTGGCTTTAACCGGCAAATTTAATTAAAAATGCAAAAAACAGCTTAAAATCTATGAATTTTCAAGAGTTATAGCAGGAAATATTCTTTTTATCTTGAATTATACTTAATAACCAATATTGTTACTTATTTTATCCTGAATTATTTTATTCTGAGCCTGTTTTTGCTGAACCTGCTCTTCTCTTAAACTGAACCTATCTTATAATTTGAATCTATCCTGCAATCAAACTAATCTTATAATATAAAACAATACTATAATCAACTATCCCATAATCGGGACTAAATTTTATAATCTAAAGCTGTCTTATCTCCGAAACTGCTGTATATTTATTCTGGAATCTGCTGAGCTTTTCGGGATTCTGCTGGAAAGGGGGTTTCTGCCATGCCAGTCAGTAAAAAGGGATACATAATTCTGCCGGGTCTTTTTTTCTTCCTGCTTATTTTTCTGCTTATGTTTCTGACAGGCCCGGCTCTTCAAGCTGAAGAAATAACTATTTTCTATCACGGAGAAGATGTAACGGAAAAACTTTCTCCCCAGGAGGATGAGGGCAATATCATAGTCCAGGCCCGGGGCCTGGCCGATCTCCTGGATCTGGAACTGGATTGGCAGGAAGCTCTGGAAACAATCACCCTGGAAAACTCGGATGATACTCTGCGGTTGATGATCGGCAGCAGCTATTATCAGGTCAATAGCAGAACAGAATCTTCCCAGGTTCCGGCGCAGCTGATTGATGAAACCGGTTATGTTCCCTTAGAAGAGGTGGTCAGGGGTTTTGGTTATCTGACCGATGAAGAAGAGGGGGAATATTACATATTTCAGCCGGAAACCAGGATTCATGAAGCTTACTGGAGTGCTGAAGAACAGCAGCTGGTTCTTGATATGGATGATATTACCCCCTACCGGCTTAATCCCACCGATGATCCTAATACAATTGAAGTAGAGGTCGACAAAGCAACCCTGTCCGATGATTTCATTGATAATATTTCTGACCGCAACTTTACCCTAAGAGTGCGGGAAAGTGCAAATGAGGCTCGCCTCAGGTTTATTATTTCCAGCCAGAATCCCATCCCCTACCGCCGGGATGGTGGAATTGAAGAGCGGGCCGGCAATCTGGTGATTAATTTTCTGCCTATGCTGGTTAATATCAGCTGGGATAGCGATGATTTTCTGGAAATAGAAGCCAATGCTGAAATGGAAAGACCGGAGATATTTTTGTTTGATAATCCCCGGAGAATGGTGATAGATATCCCCGATTTAATGCTGAGTGAAGTAGATCTGGAACTGGAGGATAATGACTATGTAAAAGATGTTCGCCTGAGCCAGTTTAAAGATGATCCGGTGGTTTTACGGGTTGTTCTGGAGCTTAAGGAGGACAGCTATTTAGGTATTGCCGAGGATGTCGAGCCTAATAAGCTGGTTTTTCGTCCTACCGAGGAAAATATTGTCAGGGATCTGGATTATAAGCCCGGGGAAATCTCCTTTGTCACCAGCACCGATATAACTCCAGAATTATTTACTCTGGGAGATCCACCAAGACTGGTGATCAACATGCTCAATACCAGCCGGGATAATGATATGGCTTCCAGCCTGGAAATTGATGATGACAGGATTAAAGAAATAAGAACCTCCCGCTTTGACAGCCAGACTGTCAGGCTGGGGGCGGAGCTGCAGGAAAGCTCGGGCTATAACTGGCAGTCAGAAGAAAGAGAAGACGGCAGTTTTCTCCATACTGTTCAGCTGGAGAATCGAATCCGCGATATCGCTGTAAGTCAGCAGGATCAGATGCTCGGTCTGAGAATCCAGCTTTCCGGAGATGCAGAATATGAGGTGCGGAGATTTTCTCATCCCCACAGGATTGCTGTTGATATCAGCGGCATGGATCTGGAGAATGGTCTGGATGACTTTGAACTGCCCGAGCCGACGGGTATTATCGAAGAAATCAGAGCAGGTATTATTACCACTGGAGGAGAGAGAAAATTCCGGATTGTCTTTGAACTCAATGACTACCACAGCCATCAGGTTCTCACCGATGAGCCTTCCAGTGAGATTTTGATTAATCTGGCAACCCGGGAAATCCAGGAATTTGAAGATATCGTGGTACTTGATCCCGGCCATGGAGGTTTTGACCCGGGAGCAGTGGGGCCCAATGGTTTAACTGAAGCCGAGGTTGCTCTGGATATTTCCCACAGGGCTGCTGCTCTGCTGCAGGAAAGCGGCTTCGATGTGATAATGACCCGCAGTGATGACAGCTTTGTTTCTCTCTCTGAGAGGGCTGAAATAGCCAATCGAGCAGGAGCTGAGATCTTTGTCAGCGTTCACTCCAATGCTGCCGCCCGTCCGGCCGTAGGAGGCCTGGAAACCTATTATGGTCGAGGCCGGGAATCCGACAGTTATTATCTGGCCAGGACCATGCAGAACAGTATGGTTAATAAACTGGAGCTGACTGACCGGGGGGTTAAAACCGATAGGTTTACCGTAATCCGGGAGACTGAAATGCCTGCCGTTCTGCTGGAAATTGGTTTCCTCTCTAATCTCGAAGAAGAGAGGTTGCTGCGCAGCTCAAGTTTCAGAGAAAAAGCAGCGGAATCAATAGCTGAGGGCATACAGAAATACAGGGATAGCATCCTGGAGGGAGAGGATTAAAATGCTGGGAAAGAAAGAGTTAACCTGGGTGGGGGCTCTTTTGATAGCTCTTCTGGCTCTGCTGATGATATTTCTGGTTTTAAGGCCGGATCCTGTCCCGCCGGTTCCTACAGGTGAGCAGGAGGTAGAACTTTATTTTGCCACCCCTGATGCTATGTATTTAAGACCGGAAGTGAGAACTGTTCCGGGAGAGGACTTCTATTATGAAGTTCTCCAGGAGTTGATTGCCGGCCCTGAGGAGGAGGATCTGGTGGCAACCCTACCGGAAGGAACAGAAATTCGCGAGATTATTCGGGAAAACGAAACTGCCTACCTGGATTTTAACCAGGCACTCCGGGACCAGCACCCCGGTGGAAGTGCAGGAGAGCGGATGACAGTTTATTCCATAGCCAATACCATGACTGCTCTGTCGGGGATCCAGGAGGTTTATATTTTAATAGAGGGTGAAGAAATAGAAACTTTAGCCGGACATCTGGATTTAACGTTGAATTATACTTTCAATTATGATATTGTAGAGAAAGAAAATGAGGAGCAGCAGGATGATTGATATATCTGGACTGGATAACAGCAGTCAATTTCCCCCTTCAGGACAAGGAAAGAGGCTGGATAAGATGTCACTTAAATTTAACAAGCAAATAATCTTTCAATAAAACCGGAGCCCTTTTGCTCCGGTCTTTTATTGTGCACTCCTTAACTTGGTTACTGAGACCTTCATTTAAACAACTAA
>PWFW01000190.1 GCA_003554225.1 Halanaerobiaceae bacterium
CTTCAACAATTTCAAATTCTACTTCTTCTCCGTCTTCCAGGCTTTTGAAGCCCTCTTCTTCAATAGCAGAAAAGTGCACAAATACATCATCGCCATCCTCACGCTCAATGAAACCATAACCTTTTTTAGCATCGAACCATTTTACCTTACCAGTGTAAATCATTTCATAAATTCCCCCTAAATAATTGTTACTATGGTGCGCTAACTGCAAATTTCCTGCGCCCATATCATAAGTAAATATATCACAGTTTCCTGACCATGTCAAACCCTTTCTGCTGTGGCAGCTGTCAGGGCTGAAACCCGGCAGGCTCCAGCAGTCAGCAGGACTCCGGCAGCTTCATTCAGGGTGCTGCCGGTGGTAACGATATCATCAATCAACAATATTTTCCTGCCTGCCACCCTGATAATTTTCTCAGCCGGCAGTTGAAAGGCACCCTGTAAAACAAGATTTCTCTGCCGGTTGTTGAGATGATAAAGCGGCGGGGTATCCCGTTTCCTGACAAGCAGACTCTCTATCACCATTCCCCTTTCCCTGGCCACCACCTCTCCCAGCAGCAGGGCCTGATTAAAACCCCTTACTGTCTGACGTTTCCGGGAAAGCGGCACCGGCACCAGCAGATAGTCCCTGCCTTTACTGCTGGAGAAAAATCTCCAGTAATCTGCCATTAATTCTCCCAGAGGCCGGGCCATAGCTTTATTTTTATTATATTTCAGTTCCAGTAAAACTTCCCGGCTCTTCCCCTGATAGATCAGGGGAGCTCTGATTCTTTCCAGTTTTGGCAGCTGAGAGCTGCAAAGTTGACAGCTTACTGCAATTTCAGCCTCAGGAAGCTGGCAGCCGCATCTCAGACATCCCCGGGTAACATAGCTCAGTTCCTGCAGGCAGCTATCACAGATATAGCTAAGCCTGGAAAAAATTATCCTGCTGTGACAGCTCAGGCAGACAGGCTCCCGGGGAAAAAGCCTGTCCCGGAGGGCCATCAGCCCACGACTCCCCTGAGATTATATTCATCTCTGATCTCATCTACCTTTTTTCGGGCTCGCTGCAGAGCATTATCAACTGACTTTAAATTGACATCCAGTTCTTCGGCTATCTCCTGATAGGTTTTATTGGAGAGATACTTTAAGAAAACATCATGCTCCAGCTCGGTTAGATTCTTTTCGATCTCTTCCATAATGACGCTGAGAATTTCTTTATAGATAAAAAGGGTCTCCAGATTGTTGTTTTCATCAGAAATAATATCATTATATGTTCTCTTGTTCTCACCTCTATCGATCGATTTATCCAGGGAAGTGGAATTATTTAAGGGCATATGTTTCTGGCGGTTGGCTTTTTTAATTGCTGAAACCAGCTGCCGGTGGATGCATAGCTGAGCAAAACCCCGGAATGAGGCTTCCTTATCCTCTCGATAATCACGGATAGCCTTAAAGAGCCCTACCCGGCCTTCCTGGATAACATCATCTTTATCCAGACCTTTAATGAAAAAATAGCGGGCTTTGGCATAGACAATATCCATATTACAGTCGATGAGCCTCTCGATGGCCCTGACATTCCCCTGCTGGGCTTTTTCAATCAGAACCTCCTGGCTCTCTTCTGCTCTTTCTTCCGCTCTCATGGCATCACCTCATCTTCCCTGTTATGAGATGAAACTATCTGCTGGATCATCTGACTGGTGGATCTTTCAACAGTTAGTGGAATAAATTTAAGCTCGGCTCCTATCTGCCTGACTGTCTCTGCTTCTGGCAGTGATTCGCTGGTATAATCTCCTCCCTTGACATAGATATCAGGTCTAACCTCTGATATAATCCTGGAGCAGGTTAGCTCTGAAAAGGGAGTTACCAGATCAACCATCTCCAGGGCCGAGATAATTTCCATCCTTTCTGAAAGAGGAACTATTGGCCGACCGGAGCCTTTCAATCTGCGGACTGAATCGTCACTGTTAATTGCTACCAGCAGGAGATCCCCCAGCCTGCTGGCCCTGGTTAAATAACGGATATGGCCTATATGTACAAGATCAAAACAGCCATTAGTCAGCACCAGCCTGCTCTCAGGGTGCTGAGATTTAATATCATTAAGATTCTCCGGTGGCAGAATCTTTCTAACCATCGGAAATCACCCTGGCCAGCTCTTCAGGATGGACCACAGCAACACCGGGTTTGCCAACAACCAGACCGGCTGCCAGGTTGGCAACTTTAGCTCCGATTTCAATCTCCAGTCCTGCCCCCAGGGCAAGGGCCAGGACTGCAGCTACAGTATCTCCTGCTCCGGTAACATCATATACCTCTGCCCTTTGATTGACAGGAATATGCTGATGGCTGCCATTTTGATAGAAAAGAGTCATACCCTCAGCTCCCCGGGTTATCAAAAGATATTCACTCTCAAGCTCTGTTATCAGCTGCCGACCGGCCTCAAATATATCAGCTTCCTCTTCGATATTTTGACCCCAGGCCCGGCTGGTTTCTTCCAGGTTGGGGGTTGCCAGGGTGACTCCAGTAAAATCAAGCAGCTGATATCGGCTGTCAGCCAGGACGGGAACTTTCTCCTGCCTGGCAGCCTCAATAATTTTAGCAATAAATTCCCTGGTAAAAACACCCAGACCATAATCTGAAAGTATCAGAACATCAATCTCTGCCAGACTTTTCTGGAGCCGGGCAAAGAGTCTGGCTCTGCTGCTGGCAGTTATCCTGATCCCCCTGGTATTGTCAATTCTTACTATCTGCTGGCGAACAAGCTGCTCACCGCCTGCCATGATCCGGGTTTTAACAGCGGAATCTATATTTTCAACAACCACCACTCCCCCGGTATCCACTGAGATTCTCTTCAGGCTGGCAGCCAGCTTTTCCCAGTTATTATCAGCCCCGGCCACACCTAGAAGTTCCGTTTTTCCTCCCAGAGAAACTGCATTGGCTGCAGCATTGGCGGCTCCCCCAGGACATATTTTCCGGTCAATCTCTTCCATGATGATAACCGGGGCTTCCCGAGAAATGCGGTCTGGCTGACCCAGAACAAACTCATCAACTATAATATCACCCAGGACTAAAACCCGGCTCTCAGCTAAGGAAGATAGGATTGAGCTATCCAAAGATTTAACCCCCTGGCTATAGATTTGGTTTAAAACTGTACTCTAATCCCCAGAGCAAAATTCGGACTGGTGCGATTCCAGTAACTGTTACCTACAGTCAAGGTAAAACCACTGTTACCAGCCAGAGGTATACCAAAACCTCCTCGATAAACCAGTCTACTGCTGGCTTCCAGCAGAAAAAAGTCCAGTGAATAAAGCAAATAGCTCCTTTCTCCCAGAGAAAACTCTCCTCCCAGTCCCAGGGAGGGAGCCAGGGCTGGCTCTTGAAAATCTGTAGCGGCAGATAATCTCAGCTGGGTGGTCAGATCCTGCCGCTGCCAGAAATTGAGCAGCCAGGTGCCCTGCAGATTAAAATTCTGGCCATCATAATGAAAGAGAGTGTCCAGCTCATTAAAGGCGTCGAAGGAGATATTTAATTTAAGCTGCAAAGATTCAATCTCACTGAAACTGCTGCTGATTATGTAATCAGCTCTTTCCAGCCTGGGGGACCAGGCCTGAGCCGGACTGGCAAAAAAGAGGACAAAGAATAATATTAATATTATTGCCGTTAGTTTTTTTACCATTAGCTATCAGCTCCTTAAAAATCACTTCTGATCAATAGAGCGTTGGATATATCGCGTTCTCCACTGGGGACATTTATGTTAAAGCCCCGGACCAGCAGCCTGGCGGTAGCTCCGCCATCCAGATTCATGGCTGATTCCGCTCCCAGGCTGATCATCAGCTCTGCCATCTCCTCAAGTTCCATACCAATACTGCGCTCCGGCTGACGGCCATCAACTGTAACCAGCAGCAGTTGATTATCATAGGTCAGCCCCAGGGCTGATCTGGGAGACCGGCCGCTGACAATATCAGCCTGGAACTGTTCTTCCTCGGCGGTAATGTCAACACTTCCCCCGGTGACCAGATTTGGTCCTGCCCCCAGAGCATGTTTGATATCACCCTGCAGTTCCGGTTCAGGACTGAGGAATTTTCTAATTTCCAGCTCAGTCCCACTTCTCAGACCGCCCAGCAGATGAGCCGGCTGTCCCCTGGCCTGGATTAATCTGCCTTCCTCGGGAGTGGCTGTTCTTATTCCTGCGCCCCCTCTGTTAATGCCCTGAACCCGGTCCTCAGCATCAAGATAGATTTCAACAGCATCAGCAGTCAGGGCAGGTGCTTCTTCTCCCATATGGCTGTTTATTATTACAGCCTCATTTTCCCGGGGCTGGCGGTTGGCTCCGCTTATTGTCAGAGATTCACCCTGAGGTAGTACCAATTCAGCCTGCCAGTCAAATCTCCCTATTTGATATTCTCCCTCATCTGAGATAAGCAGGGTAGATCTCACCAGATCCCGGGCCTTCTCACTGGCTATCTCTCCATCAATTATTAACAGCCCCAGCGGGCGTCCGGTGCCATCAAAAAAACCTCCATTGATCCCTCCAAGAGCCTGGTTTCTCTGACCTAAATGAACCAGATCCTCTGTTCCGGCAATACGGTCTTGAGACAGAGCGGGGAATACAGAATAAAATCTGCTGTTAAGATCCAGTTTTAATAGATTAATCACCCGGGATCCCCACCAGGTTAGCTGCCGAATCTCCTGATAGTTCAATCCTCTCTGAACTCTGGCATCGACTGTCACCCTCGAGCTGGCACGATTTTTCATGTCTGCCAGTTCTGCTGCAGGAAATCCTTCCTGGAGTATCCGGCGATAATCTTTATCCAGGAGGGCAGAAAGACGAACTTCATCAACTTCTATTATATCATAGTCAGGACTGGAATCCAGCGCCTCTTCCCTTATATCTTCCCAGTTATAACCAGCAGGAAAAATTTTATCGTCTTTAACTAAAAATTCAGTTTCAGTCTCCTGAACAGCCTCTTGGGTGGAAGTTCTGATGCCCTCTTCAGGTCGGTATTTTTCTCCGTCAACATATTCTTCATCCCGGTATAAAGCTTCTGCAGTCAGACGGCTGCGGATAATTACTGCCAGAGCTTTCAGAGATTCAGCCGGCAGAGGTCTGTTTACTTTAAGCTGGATCAGCTCCAGCTCCTGACTGACCAGATCTTCAAGGAATAGAGATTTAAGAATCTGCAGACCTGAATCGCCGCTGGTAACTGTCAGCTCATCCTCAAAAAGATAGCCATCAATATAAAATTCTCCCTTTAACTGAAGACTGTCAGCTAATAAAATAAGTCTACCCTGCTGCCAGAGCTGGAGTTTCCCCCCTGGCCTGGACATCTCGGTAACCCAGCCTTCATATCCTGCTGCAATTATTTCTTCTTTAAGATTGTCAGCCCGGCTTCTCTCAGCAAAACTGCCAGCCTGGAGACGATAGAAATCCTGCCCGAAGTTAATTTCAAGCTCAGAAAATCCCAGGCCACTCAGTTCCTGTTTCAGTTCTTCTGCCCGGGCTCTTTCTTCTGTGGCCAGAACTTGAACAGTATAGTAATATTCTCCCTCTTCCGCTTCAGAATCATAGCTAATCAGAAATTCATCAGAGGAAGACAGGTCGGCTGCACTTTCATCTGCAGCCCTGGTCTCCAGTTTAAAATTCTGCCCCGGGGTAATTTTGACATTTTCTAATTCGGGAAAAAGTCTGGCCTCCAGTTTTCTCCCCTGCTGAACAAATTCCTGCATGCCCTCTGGAAAATCAGTCTGAAGCGCTGCAGCTCTTCCGGAAAAAATTACAAGGAAAAGCAGCAGAATCACCAGCACTATACTCCTGGAAAATGCAGCAAAAAGCTTCATGGACCAACCCCCTCTTGATTAGCTCGCTATATTGACCAAAAAGATTTTATTTTCTAACCAAAAATTTAAATTATATGAAAAATCTTAAGTAAGACAATCCACAATGACAGCTCTATCTCCTTCAGGATCAGAAAAAGCAACCTGTAATTTTTAAAATTAAGGGAATAATAAACAGCGGTAAGATAAAATTTCTATTTTACAACTCTTTATTACAACCCCAGAGACAGGCCGACAGTGATACCGTAGCTGAAAAAATTATTAAGCGGGGGAACCTCTGTGCTGAAGCCATGAGAACTCCAGCCAGAATAGTTCACTCCTAGAAAGCTTTCCAGGCCTATATTTATCACTGCCAGGGGTAGTACTTTATACTGCAGGACTGCCCGGGGCTGAAGAACAAAAAAAGAAGCCTCATATATACTGCTGCTGGGTTCACCATAAATTTCTCTCTCCGGTTTACGGTGGACAGCAGTCAATCTCAGGCCAGCTCTGCCCAGACTCAGTCCCAGTGCTATATCCGCCTTATTATCAGCATAAACTCCCTTGAGATAGAAAAGTCCTCTATGATCAAAATTTAATATTGTCTGCCTCTCAGCTGCTGAATTTTTCAGCTCTCCTCCGGTCATATACAGTCCCAGACGGTGACTGAGAGCTGCACCTGCCTTCCCCTGAAATCCTCTTACTATCATGAATTCAGGGAGAGAAGGCAGTTCTTCCCGCTGCAGGGAAGAATTAAGCGCTCGTAAATTAAATCTCAAAAATCCCAGCTGATATCCCAGGTTGGCTTTAATGGGAAAATAATTTCTCCTGTTAATCCCCACTTCATCCCATTCCAGGTGTATCTCATTTTCCAACTCTTCCTGCTCTCCCAAAGCTTCCCCTTCAGCAAGATCATTCTCGGCCTGAAGAACGCCAGAAAAGGAGAAAATTAGCAAGAACAGGAGAAAAAATGTCACAAAAAAAGATATATGTAAATTATTCAGCAAATTTTTATAATTCAAAGCCATCTCAAGTTCCTTCTTTCTAAAATGCTTGCTCTCCTGCCAACAGTATGATATTTTTATTATATCAACAACTAACGCCATTTACAATATCAACTGGAATATTTATTGCAATAATAAAC
>PWFW01000276.1 GCA_003554225.1 Halanaerobiaceae bacterium
CGCCTCAGGTCATGGGAGAGACCTTTTCCCGCTGCAAAAGAACTGTGGGTCAGGAGTCAATGGCCTTTTTAAAACCTTCTTTATTTGGCAACACCAGAGCGCTGCGGGAGCTGATGAACGAGATGGAGAAGCAGGGGATGGTAGTCAAAGACTTCGCCACCCTTAAATCCTCAGACGAGGCTGAAGAGTTTGGGCGGGAAAAAATATAGTTAATTGAGGTTTTTATATTTCTGCTTTGCATTTTCAGTAAATTTCGGAAAGAGCTGTTACATATTTTTAACCTTTAACCCCGAAGCTTACTGCAGAAATTGAGCTATAATTTTTAAGGTTTTCTATTATATTTATCTAATATTAATTTTAACGGTCTGAAGAAAGGAGAACCATACCATGCATTATAATCCTGTGGGGCAGCTGGAGGAGAATCTTATTGCCGCCCTGGAAAAAGCCCGGAGAGAAATGCTGCAGGAGAGGGGTCAGGAAGAGATCGATCTTCCTCCTGTGGAGGTGGAAGTGCCCAGAGAAAAAAGCCATGGAGACTATGCCAGCAATCTGGCTATGGTAATGGCTGGCAGACTGGGGGAAAATCCCCGCAGGCTTGCTGAATATCTGGCAGAAAGCCTGGATTTTGAGCTTCTGGAGAAGGTGGAAGTAGCTGGTCCGGGTTTTATAAATTTAACTTTAAATAATAACTGGCTGGCTGAAGCTCTTGATAAAATTTTAGAAGCCGGTCAGGATTACGGCCGGACCAATCAGGGCAGGGGTCAGAAAGTGCAGCTGGAATTTGTCAGCACCAATCCCACCGGACCACTCCATGTAGGCCACAGCCGGGGAGCAGTTGTAGGTGATGTGGTGGCCAGCATTATGGAACGGGCGGGATATGAGGTTTATCGGGAGTATTATATTAATGATGCCGGCAATCAGATTGACCTGCTGGGAGAGTCAACCTATCTTCGCTATCAGGAGCTCTTTGGCCGGGAAATTACCCTTTCGAAAAACAGTTACCGGGGTGATTATATTATTGATATAGCCCGGGAATTAAAGCAGGAGCATGGCAGCAAACTGCTGGAAAAACCGGAGGAAGAGGCTTTTATTATTGCTCGTGAATTTGCCTTAGAACAGATGCTGGAATTAATTCGCCAGGATTTAAAGAAATTCGGGATTACTTTTGATAACTGGTTCAGTGAAAGAGAACTCCATGAAAACAACAAAATCCAGGAGGTTAGCGCTGAACTTAAGGAGAAAGGTTATGTTTATGAGAAGGAAGGGGCTCTCTGGTTTAAATCCACAGCCTTTGGTGATGATAAAGACCGGGTGGTTATTAAATCAGATGGCAGCCCCACCTACCTGGCAGCAGATATTGCCTATCATCAGAACAAAATGGAGAGGGGTTTTCAGCACTTAATCAATGTCTGGGGAGCAGACCATCATGGGTATATTGAGAGAATGAAGGCTGTGATGGAAGCTCTTGGTTATGAACGGGATAACCTGGAAATTATTATTGTTCAGATAGTTACCCTGCTGCGGGAGGGCAAAAAGGTCCCTATGTCAAAACGTTCCGGGGAGTTTGTCACCATGCGAGAAGTTCTGGAAGAGGTCGGCCGGGATGCCGCCCGCTATTTTTACAGTATGCGCAGCACTGACAGTCACTTTGATTTTGATCTGGAGCTGGCAAAAAAGCAGTCAACTGAAAACCCTGTTTATTATATCCAGTATGCCCATGCTAGAATTATGAGCATTAAAGATAATGCCGGAAAGCTGTCGGAAGAGATAGAGAAGGGAGATGCTTCTCTTTTAAAGACTGAAGAAGAGATTGAGCTTTTAAAGCTGCTGGCCCGCTATCCCGAAGAGCTCAAAGTTGCTGCTGAACGGCGGGCCTGCCACCTGGTGGCAGCCTATGCTCATGAACTGGCTGGAGCCTTTCATGTCTTTTATAATAAATGCCGGGTGATAACTGAGGATCGAGAATTGAGCTTAGCCCGTCTTAAGCTGGTTGAAGCTGCCAGAATTGTACTGAGAAATGTTCTGGAGGTTATCGGGGTTTCAGCTCCAGAACAGATGTAATTTCCCTGGAAGGAGTGAGTCTCAATGACCAAATACATATTTGTCACCGGGGGGGTAGTTTCAGCTCTGGGTAAGGGAATCACCGCTGCCTCACTGGGTCGCCTGCTGAAAAGCCGGGGCCTGAAGGTTTCCATTCAAAAGTTTGACCCCTATATCAATGTGGATCCCGGCACTATGAGCCCCTATCAGCATGGAGAGGTTTTTGTAACCAGCGATGGAGCTGAAACCGATCTTGATCTGGGACATTATGAGCGTTTTATTGACACCAATCTCAGCCAGAATAATAATGTAACTACCGGCATGATTTATGGCTCGGTAATCCGCAAGGAAAGACGGGGGGAATATCTGGGAGCAACAGTCCAGGTTATTCCCCATATTACTGATGAAATTAAAGACCGCATACGCCGGGTTGGTCGGGAGGGGGAGGTTGATGTTGTTATTACCGAGATTGGAGGAACTGTGGGAGATATTGAGGGGCTTCCCTTTCTGGAAGCCATCCGACAGATGAAGGGTGATCTCGGTCGAGAAAATGTTTATTACCTGCACTGTACCCTCATTCCCTTTCTGGAAACTGCCGGAGAACTAAAGACCAAACCCACCCAGCACAGCGTGAAAGAGCTGCGCAGTATTGGTATCCATCCCGATGCCATTATCTGCCGCTCTGATCGGGAGCTGACGGAAGAGGTCAAAGATAAAATAGCTCTTTTCTGTGATATTGAGCGCCGGGCGGTAATAGAAGCCCGGGATGCTGAACATATTTATGAAGTTCCTCTTCACCTGGAAGAAGGCGGCCTTTCCGATATTATTATCGAACAGCTGGAGTTAAATGAAAAAGCCGGAAGTCCTGATTTAGAGGACTGGCGGGAAATGGTCAGCAGGATGAAGAGTCTTACCAGCAGTGTCAGAATAGCTGTTGTCGGCAAGTATGTTGAACTTCCTGATGCCTATCTCAGCATCAGTGAAGCTCTGGACCATGCCGGGGTAAAAAATAATACCCGGGTTGAAATTAACTGGGTCTGTTCCGAAGAGCTGCAGTCAGACGAGACCAAGCTTGATAATCTTAAGGAAATTGACGGTATCCTGGTGCCGGGAGGTTTTGGTGAACGGGGCATTGAAGGGATGATTTCAGCTGTCAGCCTGGCCCGCCGGGAAGGAATTCCTTTCTTTGGGATCTGCCTGGGAATGCAGTGTGCAGTGATAGAGTTTGCCCGGCAGATTGCAGGTTTTGAGGATGCTCACAGCAGTGAATTTGATCAGCTGACCGGGCATCCGGTGATTGATCTGATGCCCGAGCAGCAGGATATTGAAGAGAAGGGAGGGACTATGCGCCTAGGCCTTTATCCCTGCAAGCTTAAGGCCGATAGCATCAGCAGAAGTCTTTATCAGGAAGAGATAATATATGAAAGGCACCGCCATCGTTATGAGGTTAATAACGAGTTTCGTCCCGAACTTTCCAGAGCTGGTCTTAAGATGGCTGGCCTCTCTCCTGATGAAAGGCTGGTTGAAATAGTCGAAATTCCCGAACATCCCTGGTTTATCGGAGTACAGTTTCATCCGGAGTTCACTTCCCGTCCCAGTCGAGCTCATCCGCTATTTATCGGTTATATTGAAGCTGCTTTAACAAAGTCAGAGAGAAAAATCAAAAATAACAATTGACAGGAGGAGATATCTGTGAAGAAAGTAGTAATCACCGCTGCCGTCAGAACTGCCATCGGAAAATTCGGAGGAAGTCTTAATAAGATAGAGGCTGCTGACCTAGGGGCTGAGGTTGTCAAGTCGGCTTTGGAGCGAGCTGGAGTTGCCAGCCAGGAAGTAGATGAGGTAATCATGGGCCAGGTTCTCCAGGCCGGTCAGGGGATGAACACCGCCCGGCAGGCTGCCCTGGGAGCCGGTCTCCCTGATACAGTTCCGGCTATGACTATTAATAAGGTCTGCGGCTCCGGTCTGAAATCAGTTAATCTGGCAGCTCAGAGTATTATGCTGGGAGAAAATGAAATAGTGGTGGCCGGAGGAATGGAAAACATGAGCGACTCAGGTTATTATCTGCCTGACAATCGCTGGGGCAGCAAGATGGGACACGGTAAAACCATCGATCTTATGATAAATGATGGTCTCTGGGATGTTTTTAATGACTACCATATGGGGATAACCGCTGAAAATCTGGCTGAAAAATATAATATTTCCCGGGAAGAACAGGACAGATTTGCTGCTGAAAGTCAGAACAAAGCTGAAGAAGCCTGGAAAGAGAGCAGGTTTACTGCAGAAATAACCCCAATCGAAGTGCCTCAACGCCGGGGTGAGCCGGAAATATTTGCTGAAGATGAATATTACCGCAAGGGCGTTACTCCCGAAGGTCTGGCTAAACTGCCACCAGCTTTTAAAAAGGACGGTACAGTAACAGCCGGCAATGCTTCGGGAATTAATGATGGAGCAGCAGCTCTGCTGGTTATGAGTGGAGAAAAGGCCGAAGAGCTTGGGCTGGAACCTCTTGCAGAGATTACCGCTCAGTCTGCAGCGGCTGTTGATCCTGCTGTCATGGGGATTGGTCCGGTTCCGGCGATTAAAAAGGTCCTAAAACAGGCAGGATTAGAACAATCCCAGCTGGATCTGGTGGAGCTTAATGAAGCCTTTGCTGCTCAGTCTCTGGCTGTTCTCTCTGAACTAGATATTGCTCCTGAAATTGTTAATGTTAATGGTGGAGCAATTGCTCTCGGTCATCCTATCGGGGCCAGTGGAGCACGGATCCTGGTCACACTGCTGCATGAAATGAAAAGACGGAACAGCCGCTACGGGCTGGCTTCTCTCTGCATTGGCGGTGGCCAGGGAGTTGCTACCGTGGTTGAGAGAGACTGAATTTAATTTTTTAAAAGATTTTCCGGAAAGCTCAGTCTTTAAACTTCTAACAGTTATCAACAGTGAAATTCCCATGAATATTTTTACCGGCTGGAGGAGGCCTGGATAATGAGTTATCAATATATTACCATCACCAGAGATGAACCTCTGGCAGAGGTCATCCTGAACCGACCTGAGGTGCTCAATGCTTATCATCACGAAATGCTGCTGGAGCTCAAGGAAGGCCTGCAGGAGGTTTTTCAGGATGACAAAATAGCAGTAGCAATTTTGACCGGACGGGGTTCTCGTTCATTTACAGTTGGGGCTGACATTAACTGGCTGGAAGAGCTTTCTGCTGATGAAGCCCGCCAGGTTTCCCGCCTGGGCCAGAATATCTGTAATTTAATTGAAGAGACCAACCAGGTAGTTATTGCGGCGGTAAATGGTTATGCTCTGGGAGGAGGAATGGAAATTGCCCTGGCCTGCGATCTGAGACTGGCTTCCAGCCGGGCCCGTTTTGGCCAGCCAGAGGTTAAACTGGGGCTGGTTCCCTGCTTTGATGGTACTCAGCGATTACCGCAGATGATCGGGGTAGGTCGGGCTAAAGAGATGCTCTTTACCGGAAATATTATCGATGCCAGTCTCGCCTATGAAATTGGTCTGGTCAACAGGCTGGTAACCCCCAGAGATCTGCTGAGATCGAGCCGGGAGCTGGCCGGCGATATTGCCAGCCGCTCCAGTCAGGCTGTGGGACTGGTTAAGGAGGCCATTAATAATGGTCTCAGAGAGGGGCGTTTTGCCGGTAGCAGCTATGAAACCGAGGCCTTTGGAGTTTGTTTTGAAAATATTGAACATGTAGAAAGATTTCAGAAGTTGAAAGGATTTATCGATGATGATTAATTTAGCACCGGCAGCTAAAAAATTGATCGGAGGGATGGCTGATGCTGATTGTGGGAGTTAATGGCAGTCCCCGGCAGCAGGGTACTGAATATCTGCTGGAAGGTGCCCTGGAAGGTGCTCGTCAGAGTGGAGCTGATACCCGATTGATTCAGCTGGCAGATAGAACTATTAAACACTGCCGGGGCTGTAACAGCTGCATAAAGGAAGAGAGCTGTGTGCAGACCGATGAACTGGAAAAGGTTACTTCTAATCTGCTGGAAGCCTCCGGGTTAATTTTTGCTGCTCCTTCCTATTTTGGTGCAGTTCCGGGGGTTATGAAAAATTTCCTGGATCGGACCCGCTATTTAAAGATGCGGGGCCATCAGCTGAAGGATAAACCCTTTGCTGCTTTAAGCACTTCCGGACTTAAGGAGGGTGGAGCCGGACAGGTTATTATCAGTCTGCATTATTATGCCCTGCTGCAGGGCATGCTGGTTGTTGGAGCCGCCGGGGATCCCCGCACAGAGCCAAATCTTGTCACCGGTGCTCTGCAGACTGACAGTGGCTGGCAGAAAATATCTGAGGATAAAAGAGCCGGGGATTTATCCCGAAGGCTGGGGGCAAGAGTTGCTGAACTGGCTGTTAGGCTGGAAAAATAAATTTTAAGGAGGTTTAATCATGGAAAAGATTGGTGTTGTGGGAGCTGGAACTATGGGCAGAGGGATTGCCCAGTTTTTAGCAGGAACAGGTTCTCAGGTTATACTTCATGATATTAAGACTCAGTATGTGGAAGATGCGCTGGAAAGCATAGATAAAACTTTAACTCGCAGTGTGGAAAAGGAGAGAATTACCCCTGATGATAAGCAGAAAACACTTAATAATATAGAAATAACTACCGACCTCAAGGATTTCAGGGACAGAGAACTGGTAATTGAAGCTGCTAGTGAGAAAATGGAGGTAAAAAAGAAAATATTTCAGGACCTTGATACCATCTGCGAGAATGACACAATTTTGGCAAGCAACACCTCTGCTCTCAGCATTACAGAAATTGCCACCAGCATTGCCAATCCGGAAAGGGTGCTGGGAATTCACTTCTTCAACCCTGTACCGGTGATGAAGCTGGTGGAAATAGTTCGCGGGCTGACCACCTCTGCTGAGGTTGTAGAAAAGTGCCGGGAATTTGTGGCTGATTCCGGGAAGACTGTGGTTGAAGTTCAGGAGTCTCCTGGATTTATTGTCAACAGGATTTTGATTCCAATGATCAATGAGGCTGTCTTTCTATTGCAGGAAGGAGTGGCTTCGGCTGATGATATTGACACAGCTATGAAAAATGGTGCCAACCATCCGATCGGACCTCTGGCACTGGCTGACATGATAGGTATAGATGTCTGTCTGGCCATAATGGAGACCCTCCATCAGGAATTGGGAGAGGACAAATATCGCCCCTGTCCACTGCTGCGTCAGAAAGTCAGGGCCTGCCAGCTGGGCCGCAAGACCGGACAGGGATTTTACAGCTACAGCTAAAAATTTCTTTTGCTGTTTGGATTTACATGATTTATGCTAAAGGTAACACTCCTTTATTTTCCTGGCTTGATTGAGGTTCGCTAACTTCAGAAACTTCTCTTACTTCTCTTAAAAATTAGACTAAAATTTTCGCTTTCCTGTTTTGCAGCCGCTGGGCAGGGAGCATGCCTCTTATATTAACCGGGTAAAATTACTGACAGCTTGAAGAAGGAGGAGATGCTGGTGAAGGAATTTAAAAATATAAGGATAGAAATTGCTGACAGGATTGGAGAACTTTATATTGACCGGGAAAAGAAGCACAATGTTTTGAACTCTGCTGTAATTTCTGAATTAAAGAAGGCTCTGCTGGAGCTGGAAGAGGCTGAGATCAGGGTGCTGATAATTACAGGGGCGGGAGATAAATCTTTTATTGCCGGGGCTGATGTTGCCGAAATGAAGGAGCTCTCTATGAGTGAAGCCCGGGAGTTTTCCCGGAATGGCCATCAGCTAATGCAGCAGATTGAAGAGTTTCCCCGACCGGTGATTGCCGCTGTCAATGGTTACTGTCTGGGAGGTGGAAATGAACTTATGATGGCCTGCGATCTGGCTGTTGCCAGCCAGGAAGCAGTTTTTGGCCAGCCTGAGGCAGGACTTGGTATTATGGCCGGATATGGCGGAACCCAGCGGCTGGCGAGACTTATTGGAGTGAGAAAAGCCAAGGAACTTCTCTATACCGGCAGAAAGATAGATGCAGAACAGGCTCTGGATATGGGTCTGATTAATGAAATTGTTGAACATCATCAGGTTAAAGAAAGGGCCCGGGAGCTGGCCCGGGAAATAGCAGGCCAGGCCCCGGTGGCTTTGAAACTGACCAAGGAAGCTGTAAACTTCGGCCTGGAAGAGGGGATGGAGAAGGGTGATTCCTATGAAATTAATGCCTTTGCCCTCTGTTTTGGTACCGAGGATCAGAAACGGGGTTTGCAGGCCTTTCTCAGGAAAGAAAAAATTGAGTTTCAGGGAAGGGGATTGGTAAATGAATAGGGAAATTATCATCACTAATAAAGCACCAGCTGCCATTGGAGCCTATTCTCAGGCAGTAAAAGCCGGGGAGCTGGTCTTTGTCTCAGGACAGCTTCCCCTGACATCGGAAGGCGAACTTTTGACTGGAAGCGTAGAAGAGCAGACCAGACAGGTATTGAAAAATATGGAAGCAATCCTGCTTGAAGCGGGAAGTTCTCTATCTCAGGTTGTAAAGGTAAATATCTATGCTGCGGACCTGGAGGATTTTGCTGAAATTAACCGAATATATTCCCGCTATTTTGAAGATGACCCCCCGGCCCGGGCCTTTGTTGAGGTCAGCCGTCTGCCCAAGGATGCCAAACTTGAAATTTCCTGTACGGCAATCAGCTAAAGCTCTCTGTTAATTTAGCCTTTGTAAAGACCTTTATTTATATAATTTTGAACCCCGACCGGGTTATTTCCGGTCGGTTTTTTTATGAGGCAACTTGGTAAATTAGAGGCAGCTACCTGCTGTCGAGAAACTTGGGGGAAAAGCTACCTTCTCGAATGGCAAGCCTGGAAGGTTAATTAATTTTATCTGGAAAAGAGGATTTTACCGGATGGTGCAGAATAAGTAAAAATACAGGGAGGTGCCCAGGGACTGGAAGATTAAAAATCCTGGTTCTGAAATTATGATAATAGAGAAGATAGCATCTCTGGCTCTACGCTGTTCTGACTGCGGTAAGCTGGAGACCCATCAATTAAATATCTTTCAACTTTCCGGGAATATCAAGATATATCTGGATTGTGAATGCGGTCATAATAAGATTGAAGTCCAGCGAGCTGCTGGAAATTTTATTGTCAGACCCTATTGCCTGGCCTGCGGCCGCCACCATGAAATATCTATTCCCGAAGAACGGGTCTGGAACTCTGCCAGAGTTCAAACATTAAGCTGTCCCAGAACCAGATTGAATCTTGGTTATTACGGTCCCTATGGTATGCTCCAGCATGAAATAGATCGCCAGCAGCGGGAACTTGAGCTCTTAACAGATGGCCTGGGTTTTGATGATTTTGCTGATCCTAAAGTTATGCTGACAGCCCTTGATATCCTTCACGATTTTGCTGCCCGGGGCGATTTAAATTGCGAATGCGGCTCCCGGGAAGTTAATATTGAGCTTTTATCCGAGCAGATAGTTCTGTCCTGTCAGGTCTGCACCGGAGCACTTTCCATTCCTGCCAGCTCTCCCCATGATATAAGCAGACTGGAAAGCTTTGATAATCTGCTACTAAGATACAGAACCAATACCTCGCCCCATAATTCCGGCCCCTGATTTTTTCTAATTAAAGAAATTCTTTTAATTTTTAGGCCATAATTGATTAAATCTGAATATACCTTGGTATTATATTTTTTTGCTGTTGACATTTTGCTGATTTCGGCAGAGAGTTTTTGGTTATCTGGCTCTGCTTTTTGAGAGAAAAGAGATTTGTGCTCAATTTAACTTGAAATAATTAAAGCTTTTCGATACAATACGAAGGAGTGCAGCAGTAAAATAAAGATTTATCCAACAGTCTGGAGAACAGCCAGATTTTACCGGCTGTTTCCTTAATATCGCTGAGGAAGATTTGGAAAGCAAATATTAAAACTGGGAGTGATAAAGTATGAATCTGGTACCAATGGCAGAAATCTTACAGAAAGCAGATGAAGAAGGTTATGGAGTTGGAGGTTTTAATGTCAATAATTTAGAATCACTGCAGGCTATAATTCAGGCTGCAGAAGAGGAAAAATCTCCTCTGATTCTAGCAACCAGTGAAGGTGCCATCAAATATATGGGCATGGATCATGTCATAGGTATGGTGGAAGGATTTTTGAAAAACACCGATCTTCCTGTTGCCCTGCATCTGGATCACGGGGGAAGCTTTGATGCCGCCATGAAGTGCATCAGGAAGGGTTATTCCTCCGTTATGATTGATGCCTCAAAACACCCCTTTGAAGAGAACATAGCTCAGACAAAAGAGGTAGTTCAGGCTGCTCATGCTGTCGGAGTTACGGTAGAAGCTGAACTGGGCCGGCTGGTTGGCAGTGAAGATGAAATTACTGTTACTGAAAGAGAAGCTGCCATGACTGATCCCGATGAAGCTGTGGAATTTGTGGAAAGAACCGGAGTTGACTGCCTGGCAGTAGCAATTGGAACCGCTCACGGTGTCTATAAAGGCGATCCCGAGCTGGATTTTGACCGTCTAAAGGCTATCAATGAGAAGGTAGATGTTCCTCTGGTACTACATGGAGCTTCAGGCGTTCCTGATACCGATGTCCAAAAATCCATTGGTATGGGAATTCGTAAAATCAATGTTAATACTGATTTTCAGCAGGCCTTTACCGCTAAATTAAGAGAAGTGCTGGCTGATGATCCCGAGCTTTATGATCCCCGCAAATACTGCGGTCCTGCCCGGGAAGCTATGACTGAAAAGGTTAAGGAAAAGATTCGGGCCTTTGGCAGCAATGGCAAAGCCTGGTAAAATTGACTATTAACAGGCCCTGCTCTAAGATAGAGGCAGGGCCTTTTTTGAAAGCAGGTGATCGGCTTGCTCTGGCTGGTATTCATAGTATCTTCTGCTATAATAATCGCTGCCGGAGTTATGCTTACCAGAGCTGCTGAGGTAATTGCTGAAAAAACCAGACTGGGCCAGCTGCTGGCAGGCATCTTACTGCTTTCAGCAGCTACTTCTCTGCCGGAACTGGTTACTGGTAGTACGGCTGCTCTAATTTCAGCTCCGGATCTGGCTTTAGGTAATATTCTGGGCAGCAGCATTTTTAATCTGGCAGTTCTGGCTTTAATTGATCTTCTGGAAGGACCGGGACCGATGATGCTTAAGGTTAATATGGCTCAAATTATGCCGGGGATGCTGATGCTGTTGATGAGCGGTCTGATTGGAACTGCCCTGGTTATCTACACCATCATGGGAATCACTCCTCTCCCTCTTTGGATTGGTCCCGAAAGTCTGCTCCTGATTTTGACCTATCTCCTGGGTCTGCGCCTTATTTACCGCTATCAAAACCGCCATTCTTCTAGAGAAACTGAAGACTTTTCTGCAGATCTTGCTCTGGAGTTTTCAGGTCCTTCTGATAATAAGCAACCGGAGAGGGTTTTCTTACCCCGTTTTACTCTGAAACAGTCCTATTGGATTTTTGCTCTGGCGGCAGTTGTTATTCTGCTTGCTGGCAGGCGGCTTACCACCACTGCTGATGAACTTGCAATAGTTACCGGCCTTGGTCACACCTTTCTGGGACCGGTTTTGCTGGCTGCGGTGACTTCTCTGCCAGAGCTGGTGACTTCATTGACGGCTTTCAGGATTGGAGCTTTCAATCTTGCTGTGGGGAATGTGCTGGGCAGCAATTTGTTTAACCTGCTGATTCTGGTCTGGATAGATGGATTTTTCCCTGGCAGTCTGCTGGCTGCTTCAAGTCCGGCTAATCTCCTCCCGCTCTTTTCTTCTCTATTAATGACTGTTGTAATAATGCTGGGGCTTTTTTACCGTTCTCGAAAATCGATTTTCCGGCTGGGCTGGGGAGCTGCCCTGCTGCTGGTGATCTATTTCCTGACCATATTTTTTCTTTATTTTACGGGAGCAGCTCTGCCCCTTTAACTAAAATTTACTAGCAGGTGATTTCACTTGAATATTTCTGAATTAGAGCGCAAGACTATTACCGAGCTGCATGAAATTGCTCAGGAACGTGATATTTCCGGTTATACACGCATGCGAAAGAAGGACCTTGTTTTTGCTCTGCTCAAGCAGGAGACTGAGAAGGGAGGCAATATTTTTGCCGAGGGAGTTTTGGAGGTTATAGAAACCGAAGGTTATGGTTTTATCAGGCCTTCAAAATATCTTCCCTCCAGTGACGATATTTACATTTCAGCTTCCCAGATTCGCCGCTTTGATCTCAGAACCGGTGATGTGGTCTCCGGACAGGTGAGAGAGCCCAAAGAAAATGAAAGATATTTTGCTCTCTTAAGAATTGAAGCTGTCAATTATCAGGACCCGGAAAGAGCAACTGAAAGGGCCTATTTTGAGGATCTCACTCCCCTCTATCCCCGGGAGAGGCTGAGACTGGAACACCATCCCCGTGAGGTTTCCAGCCGGCTGGTGGATATCATATCACCTATAGGGCTAGGACAGAGAGGGCTGATTGTTTCTCCTCCCAAGGCGGGAAAAACTATTTTATTAAAAAAAATTGCCAACAGCATCCGGAAGAATTACCCCGATGCTAAGATGATGATACTCCTGATTGATGAGCGGCCTGAGGAGGTTACTTATATGGAAAGATCAGTAGATGCTGAAGTGGTCAGCTCAACCTTTGACCATCCTGCTGATGATCATATTCAGGTTTCTGAACTAGCTCTGGCCAAGGCTAAACGTTTGGTCGAGCACCGCCATGATGTGGTGATTTTGCTGGACAGCATTACCAGGCTGGCCCGGGCAGCCAATGTTACCACCCCGCCCAGCGGCAGGACACTCTCTGGAGGGCTCGATCCCACCGCCATGCATTTTCCTAAAAGATTCTTCGGAGCTGGCCGTAATATTGAAGAAGGCGGCAGCCTCACCGTTCTGGCCACCGCTCTGGTGAACACCGGAAGCCGGATGGATGATATGATCTATGAAGAATTTAAGGGCACCGGTAATATGGAACTCCATCTGGACCGCCGGCTGGCTGAGCAGCGGATCTTTCCCGCGCTCGATCTTCATCGTTCCGGGACCCGCAAGGAAGAACTTCTCCTGGAAGAGGAAGAGATGCAGACTATCTGGCAGCTCCGCCGCCAGACCACAGATATGGATCCAGCTGAGATAATTCAAACCCTGATCCGCCAGATAAATAATACCGACAATAACAGAGAACTGCTGTCAGCTCTTAGCAGAGTTTTCAATAGTTGAAAAGCAGTGATATAATAAAAACGAAGTGTGATATTACTGGTTGCATAGCAAAAAAGGCTGTGATATAATCAGTTTAGCAAAAAATGTTGGAAAGAGGTGAGTATCTTGAAGGAAGGAATTCATCCGGAGACCAGCTCCACCACGATTTACTGTGCCTGTGGAGAGGAATATGAGACTATCTCTACCGGAGAAGATATCAGAGTTGAAGTGTGTTCCAGCTGCCATCCCTTCTATACCGGCAAACAGCGGACTGCTGCCCGGGGTGGACGGGTTGAAAGATTTAATGAAAAATATGGACGGGTTGATGCTTCTCAAGCCGAAGAGGCTGAGGAAGATAGTGAAGAGGCTGAAGCAGCTGATACTGCTGTAAAAGCAGAGGATAATTAGCAAAATAAATAGACCGGCTGGAGCAGGGCAAGGGTATTGCTCTGCTTTTTTTTTGCAACCTGCTCCAGGCGAATTTTATCCTGCTATTTTTGAACTCCGATAATAGTTTTATCCGGGAATAGTTTTTATAAATGATTTTTTCTGATAAACTTTAATGATTTTAATTTCATAAGAAACAAAGAAAGTCAAGCTTGAGAGGCTGACTAGCTCATTAAAACTCTGGGGGTAGGCTAATGTATAAAATCAGCAAAAGCGGCTGGATTGAGATAATTGTCGGACCGATGTACTGCGGCAAGAGTGAAGAATTAATCCGCAGGCTGCGCCGGGTAAGAATTGCCAGACATGAAGCCCGGGTTTTTAAACCGGCTCTGGATAACAGGTATGATAGAAGCAGCATAGTTTCTCATAACGGAGACAGCATCGAAGCTCTGGCAGTTGATCATCCAGAGGAGATTTTAGGCCGGGTCGGGGAAGAGACCGAGGTGGTTGGTATAGATGAAGCTCAGTTCTTTCATCCCCGGATTGTTGAAGCTGCAGAAGAGCTAGCAGATCGGGGCAAGAGAGTGATACTGGCCGGTCTGGATCGTGACTTTCGCGGTGAGCCCTTTGGTCCGGTGCCGGAACTGATGGCCAGAGCTGAGTATATCGAAAAACTTCATGCCATCTGTGTGGTCTGCGGAGAACCGGCTACCAGAACCCAGCGGTTGATCGAGGGAGAGCCGGCAAGTTATGATGATCCTGTGATTATGGTGGGGGCAGAGGAAGTTTATGAAGCCCGCTGTCGTCACTGCCATGAGGTTAAAAAATGATGAGGTGAGAAGATGGATATTTCTACACTGGAAGATAAACTGGAAGAGGTTGTGGGAAAATATAAAAAATTAAATAAAAAAATCAGTGATCCCGAGGTAATGAATGACAGCCAGAAGTATCAGAAACTGCTGCAGGAGCATGCCGCCCTGAAAAAAGTTGTGGAAAAATATCGGGAATACCGGGATCTCCAGCAGCAGATTGATGAGGCCCGGGAAATCCTTGATATGGGCGAAGATGGAGAACTGGCCGGGCTGGCTGAAGAAGAGATTCAGGAAGCTAAACCCCGTCTGGAAAGCCTGCAGGAGGAACTGCCCAAGCTCTTAATTCCAAAAGATCCCGATGATAAAAAGAATGTTATTGTTGAGATCAGAGCAGGGGCTGGAGGGGATGAGGCAGCTCTTTTTGCCCGGGATCTCTACCGGATGTATACCCGATATTCTGAAAATCGGGGCTGGCAGGTCCAGACCATGTCCTCCAGTCCCAGCGAGGTTGGCGGCTTTAAAGAGATAATCTTTAATGTAGAGGGTAAGAACGCCTTCCGTTATCTTAAATATGAGAGTGGGGTGCATCGGGTCCAGCGGGTGCCTAGCACTGAGTCTAGCGGCAGGATCCATACCTCCACTGCTACTGTGGCAGTGTTACCCGAGGCTGAAGAGGTGGAAGTTGAGATTGATTCCAATGAGCTGCGGATCGACTTTTATCGTTCCAGCGGTCCAGGTGGCCAGAGTGTTAATACTACAGATTCAGCTGTACGCATCACCCATGAACCGACCGGACTGGTAGTTTCCTGTCAGGATGAGAAATCCCAGCATAAGAATAAAGATCGGGCTATGAAGATTTTGCGGGCCCGTCTCAAGGAAAAGCTGGAGCAGGAGCAGCAGGAGGAGCGCTCTGAGGCTCGAAAAAGCCAGGTCGGCAGTGGAGATCGCAGTGAAAAAATTCGGACCTATAATTTTCCCCAGGGCAGGGTCAGCGACCACCGCATTAATCTGACCGAGCATAAACTGGAGCAGATTCTGGACGGGGAACTGGATTTGATTATAGAGCCTCTCATTGCCGAGGATCTGGAAAAAAGACTGGAGAAGCTCTAAAGAGAAAGCTGTTAATTTACCGGCTTTTCAAAAATTACCAGGTTATTTATTTGCTGGAAATATTGGGATTTTTGCTATTCTATCTGGCAGCTTTTTGAGCTGAATTAAAAATTTTTTGTCGAAATAAGTTCTTAAAAGGAGCAGATAATGGTGGAAGCTCAGAACCGCACCATTAAAAATATTTTACAGCTGAGCAGAAAATATCTAGCAGAGCAGGGAGTGGAATCACCCCGGCTGGATGCCGAAGTGCTGCTGGCTGATCTTTTAAACACCGAGCGGATTAAGCTCTATGTGAATTTTGACTATCCCTTGAATCAGCAGGAATTAGATGCCTATCGTCAAAGAATTCGGGAAAGGGCTCAGGGAAGGCCGGTAAGTTATTTGACCGGCCGCCGGGAATTTATGTCTCTGGAACTAACTGTTGAGGAGGGAGTGCTTATTCCCCGTCCAGAGACCGAGGAACTGGTAGAGAAGGTTCTGGAATTTTGCCAGAACCAGGACTGGCAGCAGCCTAAATTTGCAGATGTAGGGACGGGGAGCGGCGCCATTCTCGTCAGCCTGCTCTATTATCTCCCGGAAGCCCGGGGAGTCGGAATCGATATTAGTGATCAGGCCCTGAAGGTTGCCCGAAAAAATCTGGAACGCTTTAACTTAAAATCCAGAGCCGGTCTGCTGCGGGGCGACCTCCTGCAACCCCTACTGCCTGAGAGAAAGGGAGAGCTGGATCTGATCATTTCCAATCCTCCCTATATCCCGGAAAATGAAATATCACAGCTTCCTAAAGATGTCAGACAGGAGCCCAGGGAGGCACTGGCTTCCGGGAGTGATGGGCTGAAGATCTACCGCAGGCTTATCCCCCAGGCCGGCCGACTTCTGAGGGAAGGGGGACTGCTGGCCCTGGAAATAGGTCATAATCAAGGGCAGAAGGTTAAGGAGATTTTTGAGATAGCTGACAGTCAGAGCCACTGGCGAGATATCAGGTTGAACAAGGATGGGGGAGGCAGGGATAGGATCATTCTGGCCTGGAAAGGCAGTGAATATAATGCAGACTGAGGTGCTGACAGTAGCTGGAAATTTGAAAAAGGGTGAGCTGTTGAAGCACCCTGCTATCACTCGAGCTGCCCGACTTTTGAGGGCAGGAGAAGTGGTGGCCTTTCCCACCGAGACTGTTTACGGGCTGGGTGGAGATGCCCTCAACCCCGCAGCAGTAAAAAAAATTTTTGCTGCCAAGGGGCGACCGTCTGATAACCCCTTGATCGTCCATCTGGGCTCAGTTTCTGATCTGGAAAGGGTTATTGCCGGCAGGTTAGATAATGCCAGCCGGAAATTGATAAAGAAATTCTGGCCCGGACCGCTGACAATCATTTTTCACCGCAGTTCTAAAGTGCCGGATATTACAACCTCAGGTCTTAAAACCGTTGCCGTTCGCATGCCTTCTCATCCGATCACCCGGGCGATTATTCGCACTTCCGGACTTGTACTGGCTGCCCCCAGTGCCAATTCTTCTGGTCTGCCCAGTCCCACCCGGGCCGAGCATGTTTTGCTGGATCTTAAGGGCAAAATTCCCCTGATAATTGATGGAGGGGAATCTCCCATCGGTCTTGAGTCGACAGTGATTGATCTGACCGGAGAGAAGCCTGCTATTTTACGCCCAGGACAGATAACCTGGGGTGAACTGGAAGAAGCTTTAGGCTGCGAGGTTATCCGCGACTTTAAAAAATATGAAACTAACGGCAAATCCAGGAAGAGCGGGATCTGTTCTGAAGAAACAGAAGCGGAGAGCAACGAATCTCAGCTTAAGCCCCGATCTCCGGGCATGAAGTATCGTCATTATGCCCCGAAAACTGCCACAACTTTGCTGGAAGAGGGTAGCCCGGAAGATATTTTTAATTTTCTCAGCGGCCTGAAATTTTCCTGGGCTCTCCTGGTCTCCCGGGAGACTGCTGAATCTCTGAAAAATCTTGAGCAGCAGAGTAGATATCAGTCTGGTTTTTCTGCTTCCGGCAAAAAATTTTTAATAAAAGACATGGGCCCCCGGAAAGATATGGAACAGATTGCTCGCCGGTTGTTTTCACTCTTAAGAGAGCTGGATGAGCAGGATTTTGCTGAAATTTTTGTGGAAGCGGTACCGGCAGAGGGGTTGGGAGAGGCAGTAATGAACAGACTGGTTAAGGCTGCCAGCCGCCGGATTGATCTTTCCTGTTGGGGGACAAGTTGAGGAGGTTGCTGGAATTTGAAAAAAATTGTACTGGTCTGTACCGGTAATACCTGCCGCAGCCCTCTGGCCAAAGTTCTGCTGGAAAATCTAAGCACTGAAGAGGAAGAATTTATAATAGATTCGGCCGGGATTTCAGCCTTTCCCGGGCAGCGGGCAGCTGAAATGGCCCGCCGGGCAGCGCGGGAGAGGGGGCTGGATTTAAGTGCTCACAGGAGTCAACAGCTCTCAAAAAGAATGGTCAGAGAAGCTGATTTGATTTTGACCATGACAGGAAGTCAGGCCCACCGTTTGCGGCTTTCTTACCGGGATGAATCTAAGATTATTTTTTCCCTGGGTGAATTTACTGGAAGCAGTGAAAATGTAGAGGATCCAATTGGAGGGGATTTAGAGGTTTATCGCCAGACCAGAGAGCAGTTAAAAAAAATATTACAAGCAGCTCTCGAGAGGATTCCTGTTTTTTTCTCTCAGGCAGGAGATTTACCAGTTAGCAAGAATTATTATAGAAGGAGGATTAGAATGAATCTAGCGATTGGTAGTGACCATGCCGGTTATCCCTTAAAGGAAAATCTAACCAGCTGGTTGAAAGAGGCCGGACATAATGTTGTTGATTTTGGTACCGATGGCCCGGATTCTGTTGATTATCCTGATTATGCCAGGAAGGTGGCCCGGGCTGTAGTTTTGCAGGAGGTTGAGCTAGGAATATTAATCTGCGGCACCGGAATAGGGATGTCAATGGCAGCTAATAAGGTAAAGGGTATCAGGGCGGCCCGCTGTCAGGACTGCTACTCTGCCAGAATGGCTCGCCGCCATAATAATGCCAATATACTTACCCTGGGAGAACGGGTGCTCGGCAACGGGCTGGCCAGGGAGATTGTCTCTGCTTTTCTGGAAGAGAATTTTGCAGGAGATCGCCATCAGCGCCGGGTAGATAAAATTATGCAACTGGAGAAGGAGATGAGGGATTGATGGGTGAAGTTCATGTTATCGACCATCCTCTAATACAGCATAAATTAACTTTATTGAGGATGGAGGAGACCGGTCCTAAAGAATTCCGGGAGCTGACCGATGAAGTTTCGACTCTGATGGCCTATGAGGTCACCCGGGAACTACCGGTTCAGGAAATTGAGATTGAAACCCCTCTGCAAAAAACAACAGCCAAGGTTATGGCCGGAAAGAAGCTGGCTGTAGTTCCTATTTTACGGGCAGGACTGGGGATGCTTGATGGTATATTGAAATTAATCCCTACAGCCCGGGTAGGACACATTGGTCTTTATCGTGATCCCGAAACTTTAAAACCGGTTGAATATTACTGCAAACTCCCTCCTGATGTCAATGAACGGGAACTTATTGTGGTTGATCCCATGCTGGCCACCGGGGGCTCAGCAGCAGCGGCCCTGGATTTCATTAAAAAACGGAATCCATTGAAAATTAGGTTTATGTGCCTGGTTGCTGCTCCTGAAGGTGTAGATGAACTTCAGCAGACTCATCCTGATGTCGATATTTATACTGCTGCAGTTGATGAAAGGTTGAATGAGAAGGCTTATATTTTGCCGGGACTTGGTGATGCCGGGGATCGATTATATGGAACCAAATAGCAGTTCTGCATCCAGTTTTAGTAATTGACAGCAATATAAATATGGTAATGATACTTGATACATGAATAAAATATCTGGCAGCAGAAAGCCTGCCGCAGATAAGGGGTTTATGCCATGTCAGTAAAACTTCAAGTTTTTTTTCTGGCTTTAATAATTACATATCTGGTTACTCCTTTGATGCGTAAAATTTCTCTCAAAATTGAGGCTGTTGATAAGCCTGGCCGGAGAAAGATAAATGTCAGATCTGTGCCCAACTTGGGAGGAATAGCTATATATCTAGGTTTTCTTCTGGCGGTTTTCAGCAGGATGGGTTCTGAACCGGGTCGGGACCTGGGCAGTATTTTAATTGGTGCTACTCTGATAATGATTCTGGGAGTGCTGGATGACCTTTACGGCCTTCGACCCTTGATAAAGCTCCTGGGCCAGATTTTTGCTGCAATAATCCTGGTCGGTTCTGGTGTCAGCATTCAGTTTATAAGCCACCCGCTGCAGGAGGGCATGATTTATCTCGGCATTTTAGGACCTCCTCTCACGGTGTTCTGGGTAGTTGGCCTGACCAATACTGTTAATTTAATCGATGGACTGGATGGACTGGCAGCTGGAGTCTCGCTGATTGCTTCTCTGACATTGCTGGCTGTTAGCTTGCAGCAGGGCCAGCTCTTCACAGCCTTTATCATCGCAGCTCTTGCCGGTAGTTGTCTAGGTTTTCTGCCCCATAATTTTTATCCGGCCAATATATTTATGGGTGACAGTGGAGCCCTGGTAATTGGATATATACTGGCTGCTGTTTCGGTTGTGGGTGCTTTAAAAGGAGCTGCAGCTATGACCCTTTTTGTTCCTATCCTTGCACTGGGAGTGCCAATTTTTGATACAACCTTTGCTATCCTTCGCAGATTTTATTACGGCCGCCCCATCGGGAGAGCTGACCACGGCCACCTTCATCATCGTTTGCTTGCTCTGGGATGGGATCAGAGGCAGTCAGCTTTTATAGTTTATGGTATGAGCATTTTTCTGGGTGCAGTAGCCTATCTGGTCAGCCGGGTTAACTCGCAAAACGGCACCCTGCTGGTTATGTTGACCGGAGCATTCCTGCTTTATAGCTGCTGGCGGATTGGAATATTTTCGGTGGACCTCCCCCGGGAGGGAAGTTCTTTGCGTTCGGAAAAACACCAGGAGCAGAATGCTTAGAATCAAGGCAATCATGATTATTTATGGTTTTTATTAAGGGCTTAAATTTGATGGTTTCAAGGAAACTGCTGGCTCAGTCAGCAAAATTTATTTTATTTTTGGCAGGAATTTTAAGGCTGATCTCGAAAGATATATATTAGCTGAATCTGACAGGTAATGCTGGAAGAATGTAACTTTCAGCCGGTGGTTAAAAATCAATATGCTCTTCAAAAGGAGCAGTAGTTATGGATCAGCAGGAGTGGCGAAAGATTTTTCAGGCGGTTAGTCTTGTTACCTATCTGGGTTTATTGATGGTCATCTCGATTGGGATTGGCTATTTTCTGGGTACCAGAATCGATGAGCTGCTGACAACCGAACCTATTTTTATGATAGCCGGGCTTCTGATTGGAGTAGCTTCCGGCTTTTATACTGTTTATAAGGTTATCCAGGGGGCATTTGATGATGACTGATCTTTTTACCGAGCAGCCGGAAAAGGTTGTTAAAATTTTATCAAAGAGGACTGCTTTGCTGGGTTCTTTGCTGATACTCTCAGCACTGCTGCAGGGAGAAATTGCCGGAGCCCTGGGAGTTATCTTTGGTCTTATGATTAGCTTGCTGCTCTTTCGGCTGAAGCTGTTGAACAGCCGCCGGGCTCTTAAGTTGGACCAGGCTGGTGCTGAAAAATTCATCCGCAACCGTACTCTGATTAATCTAGCAATTTATTTTGTGGTGCTGGCGGTTGCCATGCGCAATCCCGGCTTGAGCTTTCCCGGAGTGGTTCTGGGGCTTCTCCTGTTGAAATTCACCATCATTGGTTCAGCCCTGGCACGGCTTATAAAGGATTACCTTATAAACAGGCAGAGGGGTTACCAGGAGTACAGTTCTGAAAGCTATCTGCCAAACTCTGAAGATAAATATTTTGCTGATCAAGCATCTGATAGCAGTTCCGATATAATTGAGAGAGGATAACCGGCTCGAAATTGAAACCACCTCGATCCAGGAACAGATCTATGCTTTAACTTAAACCGAATTTCGGCTGTCACCCCACCTATGTCGGAAACAAACCTCAAATGGGGATGTATCTAATTCTGTTGTTTTTACCTCTCTCTTATGATACCCTGTTTTTATGATAATTTATTATTAAATTTTTTGCTCAGATGAATAATCACTGTATTTAAGCTGGAAAGGAGGTTTTTGCATGGATCCAGGACCACAGGTAGTTACCTATCTTTTTGGCAATGAAGCTCTGCCGATTACCGATACCCTGATCTGGGCCTGGGTGGTCTGTATTGTTATCATCATAGGTGCCAGGCTGGCTACCAGAGAGATGAAACTGGTGCCGGAGGGTCTGCAAAACTTTGCTGAACTAACAGTTGAGTTAATTTATGAGCAGATTGAGGCCATGATGCCAGGTGAAGGCAGAAGGATGCTGCCTTTTATTGCTACTATCTTTCTTTTTATTGGGCTTTCCAATCTGGTAGGTTTTATCCCCGGTGTGGTAAATCCCACCGCCGATATCAATACAACCTTAGGTCTGGGGCTGGGGGTTTTTCTGGTCAGTCACTATGAAGGCATGAAAAAGCATGGAATATTAGGCTATCTCAAAGGTTTTGGCGAGCCGGTAATCATTCTTTTTCCCTTGAATGTGGTTGGGGAACTGGCCAAACCGATCTCTCATTCCTTCCGTCTCTTTGGAAATATGGTTGGAGGAGGGATTATCATCATGCTGATTTACTCCGCCGCTCCCTGGGTGCTGCCTGTACCGCTGCATGCCTGGTTTGATCTCTTTGTAGGAGCAGTTCAGGCTTTAATCTTTGGCATGATAGCTATCGCCTATATAGCGGTCTGCCGGGATTAGCTGCTCAGCAATTAGCTTGAAAAAACTTCACTGCCGGTTAATTTAATATTTTAGGTTTTTCTTTAGTTTTCTCTTTAAGTTTTTTAGGCTTCTCTTCAGGCTTAACTTGCCTGCTTTACTGACTGCCAGGCTTTATGAAATAACAGCATTTTAATGCTCAATCTTGTAGAATTGTTTATCTCAATTCAAAACAGCTAAAATTTAAATTTCAAAAGGAGGAATTTTCAATGGTTGAATTTTCACCAGAAGTTATTGATACAATTATCAGTGCAGCAGCACTCTTAGGCGCCGGCTTTGCGATGATAGCGGGAATAGGGCCAGGTGTGGGCCAAGGCTACGCAGCCGGCAAGGCCGTCGAAGGTGTGGCCCGTCAGCCTGAAGCTCGGGGTAATATTATTACCACCATGCTTTTAGGACAGGCGGTAGCCGAATCCACAGGTATCTATTCTCTGGTAATTGCCATCGTATTGATCTTTACCATCGCCACTTAAAACAATCGCATAAAGCAATTGCATAAAAAACTGCATAAAACAGTAGCCACAAAAAAAACATCGCCACATAAAAACAGAATCCGGCAGGATTTGAAAAAGCTGCTGCTGAGTAACAGTTTTAATAATCTGGAGGTGAAGTGGATTTGGTTGACCTGAATATTACGATGCTCTGGGAAGTGGTAAACTTCCTGGTGCTGATGTATTTATTGAAACGATTTTTATATAAACCGGTGATGAATATGCTGGACTCCCGGCGCCAGAAAATCAAGGGTGACCTGGAGCAGGCCCGTCGGCAGAAGGAAGAGGCCCATCAACTCAAGGAGAAGCATCAGAATGAGCTGAAGCAGGCCCGTCAGAAAGCCCAGCAGATAATTGATGAAGCTGAAGACCGGGGTGAAGAGCGGGCTCAGGAAATAATTACTGAAGCCCGGGAAGAGGCTGAGCGGATTAAGGAGCGCAATCTGGCTGAAATTGAGCAGGCCCGGCAGGAAGCGGCCGATGAGCTGCGCCAGGAGGTGGCCAGCATTTCCATGATGGTTGCCAGCAAGTTTTTGCGGGAAAAGCTGGATGAGCAGGAGCATCAGGAGCTTATTGAAAGATATATTGAAGATCTGGAAGCGGCCAGGCTGGGTGAAGCTAAATGATCGAGAATGAAATTGCCAGGAAATATGGCCAGGCAATTTTTGAACTGGCCTCAGAACAGGATCAGCTGGATCAGGTGGCCCGGGATTTAGAAAATCTCAGGGAGCTGATCAGGGAAAATGGTGATTTTAAGAATCTGCTCTATCATCCCAGGATTGATCCTGAGATTAAGAAGCGGACCTTTATTAAAATTGTTGGTGATGAGATAAATGAGCTGACCCAAGATTTCTGTCAGCTTCTGATCGATAAGCGCCGGATCCGGTTTTTTATCAGTATTGCCCGGGATTTTGAACTCAGGACCAAGGAGTTTAAGGAGATCCTGGAGGTGGAGCTGGTTTCGGCTGTCAGGCTGCCTGAGGAGCTTAAAGAAAATATTGTGGCCCGGCTGGAGAAGATTTTTGCTTATCAGATAGAGCTGACAAGCCGGGTTGATGAGGATCTGATTGGCGGTCTGCAGATCAAGGTCGGCGATCAGGTTATCGATGGCAGCATCAGAAATGAGCTTGAGCAGCTCAAGAAGAGACTGGAAAATATACCTGTTAGCAAGTTAGGGGTAGATTGATCGTTAATATTGAGTCTGTTAGTGAGTTAGGGATTGATTATGAATATTTGGTCTGTCAGTGACACAGAGGTGGATTGATCATCAATGTCAGACCTGTCAGTATGTAGAGGTAGATTGATTGTTTATATCAGATCTGTTATTAGTGAGTTAGATGTGAGTTGATCGTGAATAGCAGACCTGTTAGAAAATTAGAAGTAGGTTGATCATCAATATCAGACCTGTCAGTAAGATAGGAGGGGATTGAGCATGAATATTAGACCGGAAGAGATTAGTTCGGTTATTAAGCAGGAGATAGAAAAATACGGAACGGAGCTTAAGACTGTTGGTGTGGGGACCGTGCTGGATGTGGGTGATGGAATTGCTCATGTTTACGGTCTGGAGGACTGTATGTCGATGGAGCTGGTGGAGTTTCCCGGTGAGGTTTTCGGGATGGCGCTCAACCTGGAGGAAGATAACGTCGGGGTGGTTATCCTCGGCGAGGAAACGGCGGTTAATGAGGGTGATGAGGTTAAACGGACCGGCCGGGTGATTGAGGTTCCCGTGGGAGAAGAACTGCTGGGCCGGGTGGTTAATGCCCTGGGTCAGCCGGTGGATGGTCAGGGTCAGATTTCTACTGAAGAGAACCGCCCGGTGGAGATTAAGGCCCCCGGTGTTATTACCCGGGAACCGGTTAAGGTGCCCCTGCAGACCGGCCTTAAGGCTGTGGATTCTATGATTCCCATCGGTCGGGGTCAGCGGGAGCTGATTATCGGGGACCGCCAGACCGGTAAGACCGCCATTGCTGTTGATACTATCATCAATCAGCGCGATAATGATGTTAAATGTGTTTATGTGGCCGTGGGACAGAAAGCTTCCGATGTGGCCCGGCTGCGGGAAAGGCTGGCCAAGGAGGGAGCTCTCGATTATACCATTATTGTTTCAGCTACGGCCAGTGAGCCGGCGCCGCTGCGTTACATAGCGCCTTATGCCGGCTGTGCCATGGGAGAGCACTTTATGTATGATAAGGGCGATGATGTCCTGGTGATTTATGATGACCTTTCCAAGCATGCCGATTCCTATCGGGCCATGTCGCTGCTGCTCCGCCGTCCTCCGGGGCGGGAGGCCTATCCGGGAGATGTTTTTTATCTGCATTCCCGGCTCTTGGAGCGGGCAGCCAAGCTGAATCCCGATTACGGGGGAGGCTCGCTGACTGCTCTGCCGATTATTGAAACTCAGGCCGGTGATGTTTCGGCCTTTATTCCTACTAATGTTATTTCTATTACCGACGGGCAGATTTATCTGGAGAGTGAGCTCTTTTTCTCCGGGGTCCGGCCGGCAATCAATGTCGGGATTTCGGTTTCCCGGGTGGGAGGAGATGCCCAGATTAAGGCCATGAAGGATGTGGCCGGTACCCTGCGGCTTGACCTTTCGCAGTACCGGGAGCTGGAGGCCTTTGCCCAGTTTGGTTCTGATCTGGATGAGGCTACTCAGCGGCGGCTGGCCCGGGGTGAGCGGATTGTGGAGGTGCTGAAGCAGCCCGAGAATGAGCCGATGCCGGTTGAGGAGCAGATTGCCATTATCTATGCCGTGGTAAACGGGCATCTTGATGATATTCCGGTGGATAATATCGAGCGCTTTGAGAAGGAG